>JBAXAD010000199.1:0-6909 GCA_037142715.1 Paludibacter sp.
TCCCAATAGCTATCGGGAGAAAATGATTAAATAGTTAATGAATTGGTAAATCGTAAATGAAAAAATAGTAAATTACAAGATGGCAATAATCAAAGGATTTCTTCAAATGACAGGGAGCATCAAGGGTGTTTCTTTTTACTCGGTGCGGGGTAGCGACAAAGTAATTATGCGTACCAAGGGCGGTGCCAGCAAAGATAAAATTGCTACTTCGCCCAAGTTCGAGGGCTTGCGGAAGCAACAAAAAGAGTGGGGTGGATGTGCCAAGTTTGGCTCGATGACACGCAATGCATTTGGTGGGTTGAACAGACTGGCCGATTATAACCTTACGCCGGTATTGAACGGCATAGGCAAAAATCTGATGAAACTGGATACGGTAACAGAAATTGGCAAACGCAATTTGAATTTATCAACATACCGTGCAGCATTGGAAGGGTTTAATTTTAACCGCAACTATCCTTTCAACACTGTATTACGTGTTTCTCCTCGTTGGGAATTGAACCGAGAAAAGCTAGAAGTGACGGTACAAGTGCCCCGCATCAATACCGACATTGATTTATTGAACATTCAAAAGCTGCCTTTTTTCAGGATTTTGGTGGCCATTGGCACTGTGTCGGATTTGGTTTACAATGCCGAGATTGATAACTATGAGCCGATGGTTTTCAATTTACATGGTATAAGCAAAACGCTTACGGGCGAATGGCATTCGACACAAACCATATTGGAGGAAAGTTCCATGACTGTAGGATTACCACTGGATGAGGCAAGCCAACTGACCGAAAACGTAACAGTGTTGGTCAGCATGGCGGTAGAGTTTGGCAATGTGGGTTTTACCGGGCAGCCGGTGGAAGTAAAATATGCAGGATGCGGGAAAGTGCTTTGTAGCAGGTGATTGTTCTATAATTACAGATAGATTAAGATAGAAACAGCCCAACTGAATGATAATTCGGTTGGGCTGTTTTGGTTGTAACAAATGTCTACCTGTTTTTTGCTGGATTGAACTTTTTCATATATTTTTATAGTTTAAGACACAAAACCGTCAAAGTGATTTTAATCAATTTTGCTCAAACCGATAAAGATTTTTAATTGTGAATTATGCATTTTTAATTATGCATTAATTACATTCCATCTTCGATATTCCAGACAAAGGCACGAATGCCCATGCGCTCGGAGGTTTTATCAAGGGTACGTAAATCATCAAGAATAGGCTTTACCTTTTCATCCTCCACCACAGTGATAATGGCTGTGTTCAAAGAGGGCCATGCATGGGTTCCGTAATGAGGTTCACCTGTTTTAGTGCCGCGACCAATCACTGATTCCCAACCGCTGAATCCTCTCACATGATTGAGCGTTAAAACTGTCTGAACTTGTTCGTAATATGCTTGATCGAATGATATAAATATTGATTTCATTGTTTTCTGTAATTATAATATTAATACTGATACCCAAACAATTATTGTTCTAACGCCTTTAACAAGGCCTGTTTTTTATTCTTTTTGTGCTTACGCTTAACGCCACTTGCAGCAACCAAAGTATAAATAACTGGAACCACCACCAAAGTCAAAATGGTTGAAACTGACAAACCACCAATTACAGTTACTGCCATTGGTTTCCACATTTCTGAACCTTGTCCACGACTTACAGCCAAAGGCATCATACCAAGAATGGCAGTCAAGCTGGTCATTAATACCGGACGAAGACGGGATTTACCCCCAGTTACCACCGCACGTATAATTCCATTGCCACGTTCGCGGTTCAGGTTGATATAATCCACCATTACAATACCATTCTTCACCACAATACCTACCAACATAATTACACCTACGAAGGTCATTACGTTGAATGTGGTTCCCGAAATCCATAATGCAAGTACCACCCCTGATATTCCAAAAGGTATGGAGAACATGATAATAAATGGATAAGTAACCGATTCGAATTGTGAAGCCATTACAACAAATACCAGCAAAACAATGATAAGAAGCAATGCTCCCAAATCGCCGAAAGATTCCTGTTGGTCTTTAAATGAACCCGCAATTGTGGTATTTATTTCAGATGGAATATCAATCTTTTTAAGTTCTGCCTTGATATCACTCACCGCTTTATCAAGTGTAGTGCCCGACACCGTTGATGATACCGTAATGATACGTTGTCGATTTTTACGCTCGATGGTAGGTGGCGTAAAACGCTCTACTACTTTGCCCAAATCTTTCACTCGTAAAGGTTGGCCCTGAGGATTGTAAATGATTATATTTTCAATGTCTTCAATTGATTGACGATATTCCGGGGCATATCCTACCACAATAGAATACTCTTCACCATCTTCGCGATAGAGCGATGCTGTTAAACCATTGATACGGTTATTGAGATAATTGGAAGCCATGCTGATATTTAATCCGTTTAAGGAAAGTTTTTCACGATCAAAATCAACCTGGTATTCAGGCGTATATTCTTCGCGGCTAACAGTAGTATTTACCAACCCCTTCACTTTGGACAACCGTTTTGAGATTTCAGCAGCTACTTTGTCTGTCTGTTTGAAATCATATCCATAAATTTCTACATCCAATGTGGACTGGCCACCCATCATACTCATACCACCACCAGCAGTAACTGTTGATTTTCGAATTTCAGGGATTCGTTTAATATCATTTCTAATACTGTCAGTTATGGCAAAAGCAGAACGTTTACGGTCTTTTAGATTCACTAATTTAAAAGTAAATGTTCCTACATTACTTTGATTTTTACTAAACAATGACCCGAAAACATTTTTACTGCTGGCCTGCCCAACACTAAAGTTGATTATCTCGATTTCGGGATATTTCTTTTTCCAATCGTTATTAAGTTTTTGACAAATACCTTTCGTGATTTCCATTCTGGAACCTATCGGCAATTCAATAATAGCAGAGACAAAACCACTATCCTGTGCAGGGAAGTTTTCAGTACCCACCCAGCCTACAGCCAATGGAACGATACTCAAAATAAAAAATACTGTAGCTATACCTAAAACTGACTTTTTATGTCTAACTGACCAGTTTACTAATTGTGCATATTTATCATCCAATTTATCAAGAAAACGTTCAATAGGACCATAGATGTAATTAAAGCCTTTGCTACGTTTTGGATTAAGTTCTAGTAACTGTGAAGCCAACATTGGAGTCAGTGTCAATGCGCAAATCATCGAAACGGTAATTATAATAGTTACCATCCAACCCAATTGAGAGAACATAACACCCGCCATACCCGAAACCATTGTTAATGGAAGGAATACTGCAATAATAGTCAGCGTAGATGCAACAATTGAAAGTCCTACTTCGTTTGTACCATTCACGGCAGCAGTTTTCGGACGGCTACCCCGCTCAATATGCGTGGTAATATTTTCCAATACCACAATTGCATCATCCACTACCAACCCGATGGCCAGCGACAAAGAACTAAGCGAAATAATATTTAATGTTCCACCTGTTAGCCCCAGATAAATAAATGCTGCAATCAATGAAATAGGAATCGTCAGAATAATAATTACCGTTGCACGCCAGCGTCCCAGAAAAAACAAAACCACTAACATTACAAATATAAGTGCATAAATCACTGTCTCTGCCAAACTTTCAATTGTTCGGATAATATTATCCGAAGTATCATTGATAACGCTAATCTTTACATCCGAAGGAAGACTTTTCTGAATTTCAGGAAGCATTTTTTTTACTTCTTTGGCAATCTGAACGGTATTTGCTCCAGATTGTTTCTGCACAATGATAGCTGCTCCCTGAACGCCATTGGTATAACTTTCCTGCATTCGTTCTTCATGTTTGTCGCTTATCACAGCTACATCGGATAATTTTATCGTTTTACCGTTGTAATTGCCTACGACAATACTATTCATTTCGGAAGGATCTTTGAATTGCCCTTCAACACGCAAAGCATAAGTATCACTACCAACATCCATAGATCCGGCTGGCGTATTGACATTTTCCAGTCTAATAAACTGCGCCAGTGCCTCTATTGTCAAGTGGTAAGCTTCAAGCTTAATTGGGTCAACATAAACCTGAATTTCACGCTGAGGAGCACCGGTAATTGAAACTGAACCCACACCATTTATACGAGCCAAAGGGTTCGCCACTTTTGTGTCCAATACTTTATACAATGCTGGTAAGCTTTGAGTTGCGGTAGCAGAAAGCATAATTACCGGAATCATGTCCGTACTCAATTTGAAAATAATTGGATTACCTGCACCAGCAGGCATAAATGATTTCACCAAATCCAACTTGTTACGAATGTCATTTGTTACCACATTCAAATCCAAACCATAGTCAAACTCCATCGTAATAATTGAACGATTTTCCTTTGACGTTGATTTTATGTTTTTCAGATTTGAAACGGTATTCAATGAACTCTCAAGTGGCCGTGTAACATTTGTTTCAACATCCGAAGCACTTGCGCCATCATAGGTTGTCATAACCATAATGGTGTTTGTTTCGATTTTTGGCAACAAATCTATTGGCAATTTATTGTAAGAGAAAAGCCCCAAAATAACCACTGCGATAAAAATAATCGAAGTCATTACTGGTTTTCTTACCGAACTTTCGTATAAACTCATAATATTGTTATTTACTATTTATTCAATTACTATTTACTATTTGTACTGACATTGCATGCAACATCACTTCGATAATGATCTTATTTAATTACATTTACCTTACTTCCATTCGCCAATTTGGATTGACCAGCAATTACAACTTGTTCGCCAACCGAAAGGCCTGAAATGATTTCATATTCATTTTCAACTCGACGACCCATCTCAACTTGTTTGAATTGCACTTTTCCATCGCTGTAAGTATAGACAAACTTAGCCCCTGAGCCAGCTTGTTTTACAATTGCCTGATCGGGTACAACAATAGCTTTTGCTTTTCCAAATTCAAGATTGACACGGGCAAACATTCCTGGACGCACTTTATTGTTGTTATTGTTCATTTTAATTTCCACAGAAAAAGTACGGGTACGATCGTCAATTACTGGATAAATCAAGCTTACATTTCCCTTAAATGATTGACCTTCGAATACGTCAAACGCCACATTGATGGGCATTCCCACTTTTATTTTGGAGTAATATGATTCCGAAACGTTTACAAGCAGTTTAACCGGATTGATTTGCATAATGGTTAACACAGGTGTTTGTCCTGAATACATATCGCCGTTATCGTAATTGCGGGCAGTTACAATTCCACTTAATGGACTCAACAAGAATGTATTTTCACTCAGGTTTTTCAAATTAGTTTGAGCCACATCAAGTTGGAGTTTAGCATTGTCCAATTCTTGTTGTGATGCGCCACCAACTTTGAAAAGCTCTTGTACTCGTTTATAAGTGCGTTTTACGTTTTCTATTTGAGTTTCAAGGTTAGAAAGATTGGCCACATCCATTTGCACCAACTTCTGTCCTTTACTCACATTTTGACCTACTTCCACCATTATTTCGCGAATACGTCCTGGGCTAGATGGTGCAATACTGTTTTTTGCTTGAGGCTGAACAGTAGCGGTCAGTTCCATTTTTTGTTCAATTTCGCGTTCCGCAACTTGTTGAACCTTAACTGTAGAGATTTCAGCTACTACTTTTGTCTCGGTTTTAGGTTTATTACAGGAGGTGAGTCCAATTGCAAAAGCACAAACCACAATGCTTAGTTGTTTCATTCTTTTCATTTGTAAGTTATTTTTCAATTATTAATTGTGTTTTATTTAGCATCTTTGCTTAGTAACTTTTCTAAATCTGCTTTGGCTGATAAATAATCAAATATGGATTGATTATACATTAAACCAGCCTGAATATATGATAATTCGGAGTTTGATAAATCGAGATAAGTGCTTGAACCAACTTCATACATTTTCTTGGAGATAGAAACTGCCTTCTCGGCTTGACGTAAACCTTCTTTGTTTGATTCAATTTTCCCGATTGCTTTTTTGATATTATCCAAATATGACAAAGTTTGCAATTCCAGACTCCTTCGTAAATTATCACGTTGGTATTTCATTTCGTCAATTTGAATCTTCAATTGCTTTTCTTTGTAAACCCTTGCTCCACCTTGAAAAAGAGGGATATTTAATTGCAAAGCGGCTGTAGAAGTTGGAAACCATTTCAGCGCAACAGCATCGTTTGCCATCGACATGTACATATAATTGTAACTAGCCGCCAATGTAGGCCACCAAGCCGTTTTTTGTATTTTCAAGGCGTGATTTAATTGTTTGGACTTCAAATCAAACTGGTTTAAATCGGTATTCGTATTCAATGTTGTGGTGTCAATGGATAAAACGTCACCATACATTTTTGCTTCGAAATCCGACAAACTACCATTCACTTTTAACCCGGTAAACATATCAACGCCCATCAACATTTTCAATTGTAGAATGCTCATATTTACTGCACTTTCTGCGGTTACAAGATTAGACTCCGCATTACGAACCTGAACATCTGCACGTATCCATTCGAATTCTGAAACCGTTCCTTGTTTGAATTTATTTTGAATGATTCTGGCATTCTCTGAAGTGTTATTAAAACTACGTTTGAATACATTATATGAATCTTGCGTCAATAAAATGCCATAGAACGCTTTAGTAACTTGATTAACCAATGAGATTTTTGAGGAACGAGCTGATTCTAAAGCAAGTTGCGCATCTAATTCAGTCAGTTTCAACGAAGCCCAAAGTGTAGGTGCAATAATTGGGATTGAAGCTCCCAAGCCAGCAGATATAGTATTATCAACCCCTATTTCTATTCCAGCAGGATCTGGGGCTTGACCTGGAACAACACTAAAAGGTAAAAACATTCTTTGTTTTTTAAGAGCTCGTTGATATGAGCCAGAGGCTGAAATAGTGGGAAATAAGGCAGCAAACTTCTCTTTTTTCGAATAATCTACGCGCTCAATTTCT
>JBAXAD010000200.1:0-6906 GCA_037142715.1 Paludibacter sp.
GCAAAATATAGGGGCGAAGATTACAGCACCGAATTGCAGCTGGAACTGCTGGAGGCCTACAAAACGCATAAGCAAACTCTGACGGTAAACGGAAAAAATATACGCATAACTATTCCCGCCGGCGTAGAAAATGGACAAACAATCAAGATATCGGGGCACGGTGGTGTTGGTACAAATGGCGGCCCCAATGGCGATTTGTACATTTCGTTTATGGTTGCCAACCATCTTGCAATAAAACGTTTGGGGAATAATTTGTTTGCCACAGTAGAGCTAGATGTTTATACAGCAGTGCTGGGTGGCGATATTACAGTGGATACATTGGACGGAAAAGTGAAGCTGAAAGTGAAGCCCGAAACTCAAAACGGAACAAAAGTAAACCTGAAAGGAAAGGGATTTCCTGTGTACAAAGCCGAAGGACAGTTTGGCGATTTGCAGGTGACTTACGTCATTAAGATTCCGACGGGCTTGACAGAAAAGCAGAAGGAATTGTTTGAAGAGCTAAGAGCGACGAAGGTCTAAGGTCTAAAGACAAAGGTCTAAAGACAAAGGTCTAAGGTCAAATGTCTAAAGACTTTGACATAAATAAATAAGAAAAGTCTTTTGTCTTTAACCCTCAGACTTTAGGCAATAAATAAAAAAAACAAGGAAGAGTCATTTGTCTTTAGGCCTTTGTCCTCAGACTTTAAAACTTTAGACAATAAAAAAAAATCACCATGCAAAAAGAATATTTAATAGCCGTAGCAGAATTCTGCACCCAACATGAAGTTGCCGTTTCATTCGTCAGCTCATTACAACAAACAGGATTAATCAATGTTATAACAGTTGAAGAAGTGGAGTTTATAAATGTTGAAGACCTCAAACAGTTGGAGCGTTTTGTTCATTTCCATTATGAATTGGACATTAATCTCGAAGGCATTGAAACCATTTCACATCTGTTGGTGCGAGTAAATATGTTGCAATATGAAATTACCGAACTTAGAAACAGGCTTGATTTGTACGAATAGTTAAACAAGAAGAATCAGGTCTGCATTTATCCTAACCTGGATAAACCAGAACAAAGAATAGAACGCAAATTTCGCTGATTAAGCGGATTAAAAAAACGGATAAAAAAAATACTTCGTATTTTGATTTAAGACCAATCTTGATTGTATTTGAACAAAAAAGTTGGAACGCAAATGACACAAAAAAACGCAAATCAGAAAAAAAAATAGAAACTTAATTTGATTGTAAGCATTTTACAAGATAAAATCAATTATAACTAGCTATTAAAATTTGCGGTTATTCGTGTTATTTGCGTTCAAAAAAGATATTATTTTACCAAAAAATACACAAAATTGAGAGATAAGGTCCTAAACAGGTTTGTTTTTGTCCTAAACAGGTCAGCATTTGTCCTAAACAAGTCTGTTTATATACTAAACAGGTCTGCATTAATCCTAAACAGGTCAGCTTTTATTGTAAACAGGTCAGCTTTTATTGTAAACAGGTCTGTATTTGTTGTAAACAGGTCTGCTTTTATCCTAAACAGGTCAGTTTTTATTTTAAACAGGTCTGCTTTTATCCTAAACAGGTCAGTATTTGTTGTAAACAGGTCTGCTTTTAAGTTTTTCAGGTCTGTTGCAAAATATACCAAACAAGAATTATCATAATGAAATTCACATGACCCAAATAGTTATTTTGAACACATAAGGAGATGATTATTGATGATACTAACCACTCTTTATTCCCCCTTCAGGGGGTTAGGGGGCTTATTTTAAACAGTTGAATAATATGTTTTATGAATAAAATACTACCCATTCTGAAAAAAATTCTAAAAGTAATCCTTTGGGTAGCTGGTATCTTCGTGCTTTTATTCATCATTCTTGCCGTCCTCATTCAAATTCCAAGCATACAAACCAAAATAGTCCATTACGCCACCACTTTTGTTAGCGATAAAACCCATACCCGAGTGGAGATTAGAAACGTGAGCATCAGTTTCCCAAAATCGGTGGTGCTCGAAGGTGTTTTTTTGGAAGACCTCCACAAAGATACCATGCTTTATGCTGACAAAGTAAAAGTAAATATCGTTCTCAAAGATTTATTGGCAAATAAAATAACGGTCAACAATGTGGCGTTGGAGGGTGTGAAGCTGAACCTGTACAGTACCCCCACCGATTCGTTGTTCAACTACAACTTCCTGATTGCCGCCTTTGCCGATACCACCAAACAAGTAAAGCCCGTTTCGGCAACCGCCGTGAAATGGACTTTTTCGGTTGACAATGTGAGTTTGGGACACATAAAAATTCGATACAATGATGCTTTTGGCGGTATTGATGTGTCGGGGAATTTGAACAAGCTCGAGTTGGAAATTCATAATATGGACATTGAAAAATCACTGTACAACATTGACGATTTATGGGTGGATGGATTGATGGCGAAGGTACTGATGACGACTAGCCACAAAACAAAGGACAGCACTTCCACAGCTATTTTGCCAACTTTTACTGCCAATAAAATTGTAATCAAAAACTCGAATGTAACTTATAGCGATGCAGTCAATAGGCAGTCTGTCAATGCGGTAATCAAGCGCTTTGAGTTGAAGAATGGTACGGTAGATTTGCAAAATGAAATGGTGAAACTGGACAATGTTTATTTGTCCAACAGCCGCGTTCAATACAGCTCCCGCATTTCCAAAGACACTACAATTAGCACACCTTCAACCACCAAAAGTGATTGGAAAGTGAGCGTTCAAAACGTTTATTTCGACGAGAATTTGCTGGCTTACGAAGTTGAAAATACCCCTATTATCAAAAAAGCATTTGATGCCAATCATTTGAATTACTGTCACATCAAGTTGGAAGCTTCCAAGCTCTATTATTCGGCAGCCAAAACCGAAGCATCTGTTCATAAATTCTCAGCCATTGACCAAAACAACTTTGCCATCACCCGTTTTCAGACTGATTTCAGCATGGACAGCCATTCCATCACTGTCAATAATCTGAACGCAAGCACCAACAATTCGTCGGTAGATGGCGACCTGAAAATTAGCTTTTCGTCCTTGCAAGCTTTGCAGGATTCCATTGCCAGCATGGGTTTGAACGTGAACATGAAAACCGTGAGCGTTCAAAACTCCGACATTCTGTACTTCAGCCCCGCTCTTATTGCGCAAGCTTTCTTTCAAAATTTGACCAACAAAACCAGCATTTCAGGAAATGTAAAAGGTAGAATCAATAATATGACGGGTAAAAATGTGGTGGTTACAACTGGAATAAATACCATTTTGAAAACCGATTTCGGTATCGTTGGGTTGCCCAATGCCGTGACTGCATTTTACGATTTTCCCAACCTTAAAGTAAATTCAAGCAAGCAGGACATTAAAATGATGGCTGGTGCTTCCATTCCCACAAGCATTGAATTGCCCGATACCATTGCATTGGAAGCTATTTTTAAAGGAAAAATGAAAGCTTTTGAAACCAAGATGGATGTAAAAAGTAGTTTTGGTGCTGCTAATGTAAGAGCAAATATCGACAGGCAGGAAAACTTCAAAGGTGACATGAATTTCACGCATTTTGATTTGGGAAAATTGCTAAAAGACAAGGCAATGTACGGCCCAGTGACTTTAAACGCGCAGGTGGATGGGCACGGATTGGATGCCAAAACCATCACCGCACAAATAAAGGCGGAAGCCACGGAAATTTATTTGAACAAATATACTTATCATAATCTCAAGGTGAATGGCACGGCTTCGGGACGCGAATTTGAAGGAAAAGTGAACCTCAATGACCCCAATGCAACATTCGATTTCGAGGGTTTGGTGAATCTGAACCCCAACCAGGAACGCTATAGATTCAACTTGAAAGTGCAGGGTGCCGACTTGCAAAAACTCAATTTCACAAAGGATGATATTCGGGTTGGATTGGTGGCACAATCGGATTTAACGGGCGGCTCTGTGACCAAACTGAACGGAAATGCACAGATTACGAACCTTATTATCGCCCAAGGCAAAAAGAGATATGTGCTGGATTCGGTGTTGTTGACTTCCATTAATGTCCCCAATAAAAGCGAGTTGAAACTGAAAAGTGCGCTGGTGGACATGAATTATTCAAGTAGGATGTCGCCGACGGTTCTTCCTGCCGCACTCACTAATTTTCTGAACAAATACTTTCCGTTTACCGATGCCAAGGCTGCAAAAAAGAGTAGTCCAATGCCGAATTTTATGTTTGATGTGCAACTTCACAACCATCCCATTTTGTCGGAAGTTTTATTTCCACAACTGAAAGAGTTTGAGCCGGGATTAATTCAGGGAAGTTTTGATAGTCTTAAAAACGACTTGAAACTGACTGCCAACATCTCTAAAATGTTGTATGGAACAACCGAAATAAATAACTTGGTGGTAGATGTGAACTCAGATTCGACGGTGCTGAACTACAAACTATCGATTGCCAAGATTTCGAATTCACAAATCAATCTGGACAATTTCTGGTTTGACGGAAAAATTGCCAACAACAAAATAACGGCGAATGTGTCGTCCATCAATGACCAAGGCAACAAGAAATTGCTCGTTCGTTCTGAAATCACGAAGGAAAAAACGAACTACAAATTGGCACTCGACCCGAAGAATTTCTACTTGATGAACAATCGTTGGGACATTGCTCCCGATAATTATATTGCCTTCGGCGAAAAAGGTTTTTTGATACATCATTTGTTCATGAACAATGGCGCAAGTCAGATGAATATCGCTTCGGTGCACGATAAATTCAACGACGATGTGAACATTGCCATCCATCATTTTAAGTTGGAAGATATTTCGCGCATTGTTGAAAAAGATACCAGTTTAATAATGGGCGATGTGGATGGAAATGTGCTTCTGAAACGTGTCAACAGCTCTTACGGTATCATTGCTGATGCTCAAATTGCCAATTTGTTTGTGAAAAATGTACCCATTGGCAACTTGGTTTTGAAAGCAGATAATCCAACTACCCAGCGATTTGATATCGACATGAAATTGTCGGGAACGGATAATAACGTGACGGCCAGCGGGCATTATATCCCCAACGGAGGCGACAATTCCATCAACATAAAAGCCGATATTCAATCGCTTTCCATGAAAACCGTGGAGGCTTTTTCTATGGGGCAAATCTCCGAAGCGTCGGGAAAAATGACAGGGAATTTCTTGATTCAAGGAAGGACTGATGCTCCCGAAATTACAGGTGAAATGGTGTTCGACAATGCGTTTATGAATCCCGCTTATTTGAATAATCGATTGGAATTAAAACATGAAGCGATACAACTTAAAACCGACGGACTTTATTTCAAAGATTTCACGCTACTGGATGTCAATCAGCGCAAAGCTGTGATTGATGGCAAGGTGAAAATGAGGCAGTTTAGCGATTATGTGTTCGATTTGCAGGTCAATGCGCGGAACTTTTTGTTGTTCAACACCACGTCAAAAGACAACAAGGATTTTTTTGGAAGAATGATTGTTGATAGCAAGATTAATGTGAAAGGCCCTATGTCGTTGCCCGTTATCAACGGACGGGTGAAAATGCGAAAAGGCTCCAACTTTACTTTTGCAGTGCCCGAAAACAAGCTCACTTCCGACAAAGGAGAATCTGTGGTGGAGTTTGAAGATTCGGTGAGTCTCAACAGTATACTTTATAGAACCGACAAAAAAGAAGTTCCAAAATCTGGCTTCACAGGCTTTGACTTAACCTCCGTACTAGAGGTGGACAAGGAAGCCACACTCAAGTTATTGATGGATCCCACTTCCTCCGATTCGCTGGTGGTGAAAGGCGAAGCAGCTTTGAGTTTTACAATGGACCGAAGCGGCAAAATGAGTCTTACCGGTGCATACAACTTGAGCGACGGCAGCTACATGGTGTCATTGGAATCGATTATCAAAAAGAAATTTGACATCATTCCGGGCAGCACCATTATTTGGAATGGCGACCCGTTGGATGCCGATATATCCATAAACGCCACTTATTCAGTCCGAGCAGCACCTTACGATTTGGTGGCTGGTCAGATGTCGGGCATGAGCGATACGGACAAAGGAGGTTACAAACAAACCTATCCGTTTTTGGTGATGCTGAAATTGCGTGGGGAGATTTTGCATCCCGAAATTAGTTTTGAAATACAACTGAAGCCCGAGGACAAAGGGATTTTGGGCGGTGCGGTGAATCAAAAACTGAACATGCTCAATGAGGATGAATCGGCATTGAACAAACAGGTATTTGCGCTATTGGTGCTTGGGCGGTTTGTGCAGGAAAATCCATTGCAGACAGAATCGGGAGGAACTTCCTCATTGCTGCGTTCTACTGTGGGTAATTTTCTTTCGTTGCAATTGAATAAACTAAGTTCCAAAGTGGTGCCAGGCGTGGAGTTGAACTTTGATGTACAATCTTATGACGATTATCAAACCGGAACCGCGCAAGGCAGAACGCAGGTGGAGATTGGAGTAAAAAAACAACTGTTCAACGAGCGATTAAGTGTTTCGGTGGGTGGAACGGTAGATGTGGAAGGCGACAAAGCCAAGCAAAACTCGGCAAGCGACATTGCCGGCGATGTGTCGGTGGAATATAAACTGACCAAGGATGGCCGATACCGGTTGAAAGGATTTAGGCAAAACCTTTACGAAGGAGCCATTGAAGGTCAATTGGTTGAAACAGGAGTTGGAGTAGTGTATGTAAGGGATTTTGATAAATGGAAGGAGTTATTTATGAAACCGAAAGAGCGGGTAAAAAGACAGATAATCCCGAAAGAACCCATAGAGAACCCCTAATCCGCCAGCTGGCGGAGAACTAAGTTAGTACTGTTTTCTTAATATTAAATATACATGAAATTAATATCAAACATAAAAACCAAAAGTAACTTCAATTCCCTGCAATTTATCCCGTTTTTCACGGGAGGGGCTAGGGGACATTTATCTTC
>JBAXAD010000201.1:0-6898 GCA_037142715.1 Paludibacter sp.
CAATGCCATTACCAGTATCGGTAATTTCAACCAATAAAGCACCTTGCAAAGGGAAAATGGCATCTGTAATTTGCGTTACTTCAGTTGCTCCAATTTCCCTCACCAAAATTTTCACTTCACCATTGTTATTTGTATGTTTGAAGGCGTTGGAGAGCAGATTAAAAAAAACCTTCTCAATCAAAATAGGATCAAACCAAGTGTCGATATTCCTGTTTTCATTCTCTAGTTGAAGTGAAATATCTTTTGTAGTTGCTAGCTCTTTAAAGGTTACCAAAATATCCTCGATAAAAAGATTGAAATCTACTTGAGAAATATTTGGTTTCATAAATCCTGATTCCAATTTACGGAAATCCATCAACTGATTGACCAGCCAAAGTAAGCGCTGAGAATTTTTAAACATCAACTCTAGCTTGGGTCGCAACCATTCCTGCAACTCCTGTTTGGACAAAATTTCGCTCAACGGCCCAATAATAAGCGTTAGGGGCGTGCGCAACTCGTGTGAGAAATTGGTAAAAAGACGCACTCGTAATTGGTGATTATCTTCCAAATTTCGTTGCTCAATTTGCTTAATGGTAATATCAGTTTCGAGTTGCTGTTTATTGAGAATGTAATACATAAAACCGCCCAAAATAGCTACTATCAGGATGATATAAATGAGATAAGCCCACCAAGTTTTCCATGGCGGTGGAAGAATATTGATTTCGACAGTGGTGCCAGCATTGTTCCACACGCCATCATTATTGCATGCTTTTACACGGAAAACATAATGCCCCGGAGGAATATTCGTATACGTTGCAGATCTTTCATTTTTTACAGAATTCCAATTTTTATCAAAACCTTCGAGCATGTATGCGTACTGATTTTTATTTGGAAACACATAATTGAGTGCTGCAAAATAGATGGTAAATGCCGCCTGATAGTACTTCAACTTAACTTCTTTGTCGGGATTAACCGATTCGGAAGTTGACTCTTCCTCGGAAACGTTGTCAGCCCAAACCTTGAATTTACTAATAACCACGTTCGGCATAAGCGGGTTTTTGATTATCCGGGACGGATTGAATGACACGAATGCATTTACTCCACCTACTATAAATGTATTATCACTTAATTTGGCCGAAGAATGCAACACAGTTTCCTGAATTGGATAACCGTTGTTATTGTTGTAACTATCAAATATCTCTTTTTTAGTATCAAAATGTGACATTCCTTCAAGCGTAGAAACCCAAAGTGAACCGTCATTGTCTTCCATAATACCACAAACAGCATCGTTAAGTAAACCATTTTTATGGTCGAAAGTTTTAAAACTGTTTGTTTTTGAGTTATATAAAGAAATTCCACCACCATAAGTCCCCACCCAAAGATTATTTCTGGAATCTTTAAAAAGTACACTTACATGGTTGTTACTGAGTGCGTTCTTATCGGCACTAGCTTGAAGATGCAAAAGTTGTTTGGTCTGATAATTATAGCGGTAAAGTCCATCCGAACGTGTGCCAATCCACACTGTCTGATCATTTTCCAATAGTACGTCTTGCACATTTACTGGCGCAAATATCTGTTTGGAACCTTGTATTTCAAATCGTTTTTGGAACAAATTGGTTTTGCTATCCATCCGCAAAAACGGATCATTGGTACCCGTTGCAATCCAGTAGTTACCAGCCGCATCTTTAGTCATGGCTTTTACATAGCCATAATTAAAATTTTCGATGGTTCTTTCAATTCTTTGAGTATTTACATTCAATACATGCAATCCACCAGCATAAAGGCTCACCCAAAGTTTATCGTTGTCTCTGTAAATTAATTTTACTTCACTGGAGGCGGATGTCGATTTTAACGGAACTAATTGATAGGAGTTCGCTTGTCGGTTGTACGTAAACAGACCATTATCAGTAGCCAACCATACCACGCCGTTAATTTCGGATATAGAATTGATACACCCAACCAGCTCTCTACCACCCAATAAAGGCGTAAAAAGGTTGAAGTAATTACTGTACGGACTGTAAAAATCGATGCCACCATTCCAACTCCCAATCCACACACTTCCGGCTTTGTCTTTGTAAAGTGTAATAACCTTTTCGTCTTTCAACTGACTGTTTTTACTGTTAAGCCGTTGCGTTACTAATTTCGATTTTGTATCATAAATCAATATTCCTTTTCTTGATGCGAGCATCAACTTACCGGGCTTATATTCAACCATGTAACCAATTTGTTCGCGATCGAACGAAATGCCCTTACCCATGGTTAAAGGTACCTGTTCAAACGCTTTTGTGGCGATGTTAAATTTCTTCAAACTATTTGGCCACATACCTGCCCAAAGATCATGATTGGAATCCTCGAATAGGGAATAAATATAATCGTTGGCGGGCAAAGGATAGTTAATTAACTTTCCATTTTTTGAATTATAAACATAAAAACCATCGTGTACGGATGTAAAACAAATGTCACCGTTAGCTCGTTGAATTAGCCATATTACGGATGCCGCGGTGTAAATATGTTTGAATGTGTTGGTCTTTTTATCAAACAAATCGAGCCCATTGGTGGTAGAAATCCAGGTATTGTCCGATTTATCATTAAGCAGTAACTTGATGGTGGAGCTTGAGATGGAACTTTTATCTTTTTCTGAATGAAAATAGCGTTTAAATTGCTCCGTTTGAGGGTCAAAATAGTTCAACCCATTATGAGTACCAATCCAAAAAGTGCCATCCTTATTTTCGGAAATACTGGTTACATCGCTACTGCTAATGCTATTTTCGTCGCTCAAAGATGAACGATACACCTTGAATGAAGTTCCATCGTAACGATTCAGTCCATCGCGAGTACAAAACCACATGAAATTTTTACTGTCCTGCATAATACGAATAACCGTATTTTGAGAAAGACCATCTTTTACTGATAAGTTGCTGAATTGAAAAGAGTCATTTTGTGCTGAAAGCCAAAAAGGAGTTAGGAGAACCCATAGTAACCAGATTTTGAAGCGCATGTATCAGATTTATTTATAAGGTTGAATGCAAATGTAAGTAAAGATATTGATTTTTGTGATTACTGAATGTCTGAAAATGACATTTTTAATATATTTATTTCGATAGACCTAGAAATCAGCACAAAAGTAAGAAGATTGATAATAATATCGCCCAAACAATGTTTCAATCGATGGGAAAAATGATACATTTTTCAGGGTCGAATGTTACATTTTATCTTACTTTTCCAAAAGATTGATTTTTTGATACAATTCTCTTATCATTTGAAACATTATTGCCATTTGTAAAAGGTGACAATGCCTATTTTTGTAATTGAAAAATACAATCACTAATTTATTCTGAAATGAAAACACATCACGCAAAGTTCATCTACATCATCTTACTTCAGTTCGCTTTTTCACAAACCAAATTAATGGCTGCCCTACCCGACCTAGGCTGGGGACCAACCATAAATACTGGAGCAAACTTATACGTTGCTACTATTGGAGATGATAATGCCGATGGTTCTATCAATAAACCCTGGAAAACCATTGCGAAAGCGCAAGTCTATATTCGAAATTTAAAATCGGGTGCCGGTTTACCTGCCAATGGTGTAACGGTTTGGCTTCGGGGCGGGCGTTACGAATTGGCTTCCACACTCGCTTTTACTGCCGCCGATAATGGAACTCCCGACAAACCAATTATTTATAGGGCTTATAATAATGAGTCGGTATCGGTTTTTAATGGCAAAATAATTCAACCCGAACTTTGGAAACCGCTCAGCAAAGATGCTCGAAAACGAGTACATCCAAAAGTGAAAGCGGATGATTTAAGAGAATTGGACATCAGTTCGTTAGGAGTAAAAAACGCATCCATTCTTCCTGATAAATTCATTAACTGGACATTGTTTGATTTTGTGGTGGATGATGCTCGGCAGCCCATTGCGCAGTGGCCCAACCAGAGTGAAAATATTCGTGGCGTGAATGAACCAGGCTCTACAACTTGTAACGGTTCCAAGGATGTGGTATCATTTTATTATGCTTTTGGTGGTAATCCGACCGACAAAGATGTAACCAATGAAGTAGATATGGATGGTACAAACCGCATTGAACGATGGAAAAAATCGATAGAAAATGGTCACGATTTGTGGTTAAAAGGATTTTGGCGCATTCCGTGGGAAGCTTACACGGTGAAAATTGCCGAAATTAACAGCCTCGAAAACTGGATTAAACTGGCTGTAAATGCCAATCAGGGTATGGGTAGCAAATACAGTCCCGCTGCCGACGAAGCCAAAACCTACCGTGTGGGCGACGGCAAAGAGAAATGGAGCGCCATCAATTATCTGGACGAAATTGACCAACCCGGCGAGTGGGCGTACGATTTTAAAGACAAAAAAATCTATTACCTTCCCGCAAAAAATTTGAACAAAGTAACTGCTTATATTGCCGATAAAAGTCAGGCAATTATTACACTAAATGGGGTTTCCAATATCCAATTTATCGGCATTACGGTGGAGGGAAGTCAGGGGAATGGTTTTGACCTTACAAATTCGTCCAACATTTCCGTCGCCGGTTGTACCATTCGAAACGTTGGAACAAGTGGCATCAGTGAAAACAACGGAAAAAACAACACTTTTCAGTCTAATAATATTTTTGAAACGGGCGGCGTAGGTATCAATATTCTTAATACTGGCAACCGTGCTTCACTGACACCAGCCAACGACAAAGTCCTTAACAACCACATACATCACACTGGCAAACTGACTTATTTGTATGGTGTATTTGTGAAAAATAGCATTGGTATTACTTTTGCCAATAACCTCATTCACGATATTCCGGCTGGTGGATTCAGCACGTTGCTTATCAATAATTGCACGTTTGAGTACAACGAAATTCACAATGTGGCGCTGAAAGTTTCGGACATGGGTGCTTATTATGGTTATGGCGGATGGACGTGTTATGGCAATGAAATCCGTTACAATTTTGTACATCACCTCAATCGTGCCAACGGACTTTATTCGGATGACGGCACGAGTGGTAAAAATTTCCACCACAACATTGTGCAAGGTGCCATCAAACCGTTTCTTTTTGGCGGAGGGCATCAGAATATTGGAAAAAATAATTTAATAATTGAGTGTTCGTCAAGCGCATCGGTTGACGACCGTGGCATTGCCCGAAAATACAACATTTCAAACAATTACGGTAAAGCAGTGCGGGATATGAAACCCGAAAGCGAGCCTTGGAAAAGCTATGGCAAACAGTTGATGACAACCTACGGCTATGCTTCTACCGATTCGTTGTGGAAAGCAACCCTGGATACACTTTGGCATGCAGAATATCCAAATGGCTGCAAACTGATTGACAATGTGGAAGTTCAAGCCAAGGGATTCTCAAAATCAAAAAATGGAACGGTAACTATTTCTGACAATATTTCCATCCCAAAAATTGCCGATGCCGGATTTAAAGACTATCTGAATCTTGATTTACAAACCACAAATGCTCAGATTATCAGTAAATTCCCTGATTTGAATATTGCACTTCCAAAAATTGGATTGCAGGTAGATGTTTACAGAACAAGCGTTGTGACCCGAGCAGAAACGGGAGGTTTGTTTAACCGTGGTGCGGCTGGTGACAAGGCGTATGAGGATGCGGTGAATCGGTAAAAAATTAGTGTAAACAATAAGTATTTAAATATTCTAAAAACAGAAATAGCCGGCAAATCTGTCGGCTATTTCTGTTGTAAAAGAGTATTCTATTTCAATTTTACCACCACAGGTTTACTCAATTTCAAAGCTTCGTATTTCATCGTTTTCAAAAAGAATGCCCTATCCAAAAATGCTGGATTTAGTTGTTCCCATGCAGCCAACACATTGAATTTGATTGCATTATTTGCATCAGGTTTTAGTTGGGCGCACCAAGTATAAATAATTCCATTGCCAGTGGCGGGCGTGTCAAACGATTTTACAAAGTTCTGTTTTGGTGTCAACAAACACATTCCGATGGTGAATTCTTTGTTGTACGATTGTTTGTCGTGCGTAATCATGGCTTGTTGATTGTAAAATGTCTCGCTTTCAAACGGTTGATTGTTGTTATTGTGAACAATACCCGTTACAAAAGCACATCCTGCAGGAAGATTGGAGCAAATTACACGGTTTTCGTAACCGTAACTTCCACCCCAAATCGTTACAATTTGAGATAGATTGATCTTGGTTTTTCCGATATTCCAGCCTTCAAAATCAATGCGGAAAATGCCACGCACTATGCCCTTGTTTATCAAAGTATAACGTGTACTATCAACAATATCAACGGTTTGATTTGCCAATACGCCCAACCTCACCAAAGTATCATTTTGCAACAATGCCAAACCGCCCAACCCGAATGACTGACCTACACTCATGATATCACGACCCCAATCGGCCATCACATGATAGGTATCACCTGGAGTTCCATCTGGTTTTATGCCAACATTGTCTAGTACCATTTTGTCGGTTTTCTTGCCAAACAAATCCCGACAATTGCGACCATCAAAGTAATGGCGGAATCCCATTTTGTCATTTTCCCAAGCGATGCCGTCCATTTGATAAGGATAACCAATCGTGCCGCGTAAATCATTTTTGCCATGACTATCCTTTGCCAACTCAACGACTTTTCCTGGAGAAACCATTTTACCATAACGAATACTGGCGCGACGAGTGAAAGTTGGATATTTATTGGCAGCCACCCATTTTATTGACAAACGTTTCTTTTCAGCCTTGTTTAAAGTTAATAGAAAAGCAAATTCATCCCATTTTCCATCACCATTCATATCATCAACTTGCGAAGGAATCCAATTTCCTTTAGCATCTTGCAAAGCGGGTAAAAGCTTCGTGTCAGAAAAACTTAGTTCATTGCGTTTGAGCACAAACTGTTGGTCTGTCAAAATGGTATCAGCTTGATTCTTAACTG
>JBAXAD010000202.1:0-6890 GCA_037142715.1 Paludibacter sp.
GTTCAGGGCTTGCAGATTTCGAGAAAGAAGATGGAGTTGATATAACTATCAAGATGTTGCTTTTTAATCGTTACATACAAGATTGTAGTTTATCAACTGCAATTGAACCATTTAAAGAATGGTATCTAAAATTTTATATGGGAATTGTATTACAATAAAAAAAAATAATGGAAAATCTTAGAAATCCGAAATGTTTTGATTGCACCCATTACCTAGATTATGGAAAATGCAAGGCGTTCCCTGACAGCATACCTACTACTATTTTTGTGAATGATTCACACCACCAAATTTTTGAAGGACAAACAGGAACTTTTATATACGAATCTAAAAATCAGTCGAAAGACTTAAAATAATAACGATATGAAAACAGTGATCACAGTAAAAGATTTTGAAGAAATTGAAGAAAAAACAATTGGTGGATATATAATATCAGAACGGTGTTTTATTGTTGAAAAAGACATTATAGGTATTCCTGACGTACAAAAACCTTCAATTAAATTTCCAAAACCTGACCCAAAACAGACAAGGATTGTAGAACAGAAATTTGGAGTTATGCCTAATCGGGATACTCCTATTTCTAAAGCAACAAAACTAATCAGAAAAGGTATTGTAGTATGTACGCAAATTAGAAATGCTGAAGTCTCAAAGTACGGAGAGGATTTCAAGATTATGTTTGTAGCATACTTACAGGAGTATAAAAAATCAAAAGATAAAGTTATTGCTATGGAAATTGAAAGAATAACCAATCTCCAAAAGTACCTCGAAATATGTTACGGAGATGCTGCAATGTACAACATAGAAACCACACCAAAAGCGTACATTTGGTGTTCAAAGTACTTACAGTTTTTGGAAAAGGAAAGTATGCAGCAGGTAGAATCCAAAGATCCTTTTAAATATGACCCAAATATGATTTTGCGTGTTTTTGATTATTGCAATAAAAGTGTTTTTGATGTTGAATATCATATATTTTTAAATTGTATTGCTACTGGTAATTTTGCAAAAATAATTCCAATGAAAGGTGGAATAACAAAGCGTGATTTATTAATAGGACAACTAAGAAAGTTTGGAGATATGACAGACGAATGGTACACTTCCGTAACAAAAAGTGTAGATATTGATAAAGACAGATGCACTAGCAGACCAATTTCAATGGACTGGCAGAATGGTTTAACTACCATAATAAAACAGAAAGAGGATAGGGTGGATGACTTATTAGAACACAAAAACAAACATATTACAGCAAAATAAGAATTACAACCACAAATAACCACAAACCACAATTTAAGCGGATTGATACACAGCGTATTAGTCCGCTTTTTTGTTGTAAATACCACTTGCAAACCACAGAAGCCATACATTACCTTTGCTTGCAACATTAAACAACTGAAAGCAGTAGCTACCTTTTGGGGAAAGATGGAAAAGCAAATAATTTGAACAATGAAATCACTAATTATTGAATGTTTAGAAAGCGGTGCAGATGTAACGCTAAATGTAAAAGCAACCGATTTGAGGGAGTTTGCACAATTGCTAATGTGTAATGCAGCGAGAGAAGCCAGCGAGTTGCAGCGGAAAAAAGACGAGGAAGTTTACTATTCCGTGGAAGATGTTATGTCGATACTGAATGTAAAAGACCGAAGCACAATGTGGCGTTGGCAACAAAAGGACTACTTAACACCTGTCAAAGTTGGTAAGATGGTACGTTACAGAAAATCTGACGTGGAAGCCATTTTAAGCAATGGAAAGGAGCTTGCAAAATGACAAATAAAAAACATACCCTACCGACCGATTTAACGACTGATAGGGTACATAATTTAGAGGATAGCAGGCAATACGAAAATGGTGAACAGCACTTCATAAATTGCAATGCAAAGGTACAGAATAAAGCTCGATATATCAAGACATTTGCAGTAAAAGAGTTGGAACGGCTTGTATTCGAGAAAAAGCAAATTAAGCACCCAAGCATTCCAATTGAATTATTGTCGAGAGAAACGTTTCGGGATGACACTGCAAACAAACTGACGGCTTGCATTATCAAATTTATTCAGTTGAAAGGTGGACAGGCGGAACGAATCAGTACTACAGGGCGTGTTATAGACCGAAGCAAAATCGTAACTGACACAATTGGTATAATGAAGCGTATTGGAACGGCTGAATACATTCCTGGCACTACAACAAATGGTTCTGCGGACATATCAAGTATCATAAAAGGTTTTACAGTGAAAATTGAAGTCAAAATTGGAAAAGACCGACAAAGTCCGGCACAAATAAAGTACCAAGAAGCGGTTGAATCAGCAGGCGGTTTGTACTTCATAGCAAAGGATTTCACAAGTTTTCTCGAGTGGTTTAATAGTTTATTTGAGGGCTTTTGATTATGGACGGTTGGATAAAACTACATAGGCAAATAAGAGATAATTGGATTTGGAAAGACCCTGTCAAATTCCAATGGTGGATTGACATTTTAATGATGGTCAATCATGCAGATAAAAAAGTGAACATTGGTTTTGAACTGTATGAGTGCAAGCGAGGTCAATCAATTCTAAGCCTTAAAAGTTGGGGCGAGCGTTGGGGCGTTTCTAAAGACACCGTTCGTAACTTTTTTGTATTACTTTCAAAAGACAATATGATTATTTGTGAAAATCTTCAAAAATCTACACGGATAACTATTTGTAATTATGATGCTTATCAAGGTGATTTACACACAGAGCAAACGCAAAGCAAACGCTTAACAAACGCAAAGCAAACGCAAGCTCACCCAAACAAGAATGATAAGAATGAAAAAGAACAAATAAATAATGAAAAAGAAGAGAGAGAGATTACGCTCCCGCAAATTTTCAAAAAGTTTTTGCTTGATATTTCCGAGATTGAAGACTATCTAATAACAGATGAACAATGGAAAGAAATAGTATGTATGCAAAACCAAATTCAAATTGCTGAATTGGATATTAAAATTCGTGATTTTAGTGAATTGCTAAAATTACGAGGAGATAAAGACAAAACACCTTCCGATGCAAAAAGTCATTTCGTGAATTGGTATAACAAAGAAAAGCAAAAACTAAATACAAAAAGCAGTATAAAAAATGAAAGTAGCGATGCGATTAAACAATCAATTGCAGCAGACGTCGCTAGAATTGCAGCAGAACAACGAAATTAAACAAAAAAAATCAATGCTTTATGCAAAAAATACGAAGAAAAACAGCCAAAACAACTGTAAAAGCTACAAAAGCAGCTCAAAAAATGAAAGTATCATTTACATGGTTACTGCATTACACAATGCCAAATGTAATGACTGCATACATTACCAATGACATTGACAAGCTTGAAGATAAGCAGGTTGATTTGCTTTTCAATCGCATAATTAACAGTTTGGATTGAGTTTAGACGTGTCGAAATTCTCTAAAAAAGACGTATTAGACACCTATAAAGGTTTTGGGAAATATGAAAAGTGGCTCAAAGCCCGAAATTTGAATGATAAAGGGCGCAAACATACAAACATAGCTTTTCCACAAGACAAGCTGAAAAACAAACAACTGACAAGCCGTGAGCCTATTTTGATAGGTGACGACAACTAAATAATAATACAAACTTAAAAAAAAACAATCAAAATGAGTAAAGAAAGAATTTTAATCAATCAAAATCAGATCCTGCAGAACAAATTAGTAAGCGAAGCCAAGGAATCAGTAGAGATAATCAATACCAAACTTGTTGCAGCACTCGGTGAAATTGGAGTGGAATTGACAAATGAGGTATTGAAAGACTGCATGGTTGGCGCAAATGTTATACGAAAGGAGTATTTAAAACTACTTAATTCCGACATAAAAGGAATTAGAACCCTATCGATTAAGAAAAAACTAATCGAAGATGCAGAAAAAGCCCTAGAATCATTTACGAATTCACTTATTGGCATTAAGCGTGATTTGAATCAAACACAATTCCTTACAGTTGAAAATGGTTTGTGTGTGCTTACAGTTGAGAATGAAGAAAAAATGCGTGAGAGTGCACGAATATACATTACCGAACCAAACGAAATTGAAGCCTACAATCTTCACAAAGAAGCAGCAGAAATTCTTAACCGTTTATTTAATGGTAAATTTCCGTACCAATGGCAAGTAATTTTTGAGCAAACAAACGGAGGTATTAAAATGAACGATGGCACTAATTATTCAAAAATTGTAAGCAATGGAAACTAACCAAATGTGGCTTAAAAATGCACTTCAAGAAAGAATTGACCGCTTGAAAAGAGAGCAAGAACAAATGCCTTCGGCAGTAAAAGGGTTAAACAATGAGCCGACATTGGTCGATACGCCAATTTTAGGGCTTACAATTCCGACCTATAAAGCAAATGATAATGGAAAAGAATGAAATCAGCGCAAAGCGAGGTTCCTCAAAAGTGAAATACACTAATCCAGTAATGAAAAAAGCGTCTCTCGAAGCGATTGAGACATATCGATTAATGTTCCTCGAGGATGTTTTTGCTTATGTACCCTTTGGCAGAGCTACATTTTTTATCCGGAAACTGCATGAGGACGAAGATATTAAAGAAGCCATAAACAAAAGCAGAATCATTACTCGCACAGGGCTAAGGAAGAAGTGGTACGACACGTTCAACCCGACTACACAAATTGCATTGTACCGATTGATATGTACGAAAGAAGAGCGAGAAAACTTGTCAATAACACGTCACGAGGTTACAGGCGAAAATGGTTCTGCATTGCTACCTGCAAGTATTGAAGATATTGATTTGTCCAAATTGACAGAGGAAGAAAAAGCAATACTATTGAAAATAAGCAGAACAAAAAAATGGAAATAATTGACAGTCTTAGTCCTGTATGGACTTGTTTTATTATGCTGATATTGAGTGTCATAAGCAGTTTGTGTATTTTGAATATAAAATTTGCACAACAGGCGCACAACAGGACTAAGAATTGCCAATTTAAGCAGAGATAAATTAAATAAATAGTGTAAATAAATTAATAATTAAAAACAATGAATAATTCAAATGGAAGATTAAATTACGTTCCAACCATTGACAACTCTGAATTAAAGAGAGGTGCGAAAGAAGCATCTGATTTGCTCAAAAGTGTTGGAAGTTCAGCCGTTGCGGAAAGTGCGAGAATAGATAATAATTTTGGTGCAATCGGTAAAGGTATAGCAGCTTTGGGTGGTGTTACTGCAATTGGTATGCTGGGTAAACAGATACTAGACACCACAGCCAAATTTGAGAAGTTTGGAATCGTCTTAAAAAACACCCTTGGAGATGTAAAAGGTGCGGAATCATTGGACATGATAGCCAACTTTGCAGCCACCACACCTTTTCAGCTTGATGAAGTGACAGGGGCGTTTATTAAGATGGCGAATCAAGGATTTACTCCCACTTTTGCAGAAATGACAAAGCTTGGTGATGTAGCATCTTCAACTGGAAAGAGTTTCGACCAATTGACCGAAGCGATTTTGGACGCTCAAACAGGGCAATTTGAGAGGTTGAAAGAGTTTGGAATTAAGGCATCAAAGGAGGGCGACAAAGTTACTTTCTCGTTCAAAGAGCAACAAACCACAGTTGACAACACGAACACCGCTATTCAAAAATACATTTTATCGCTTGGTGAACTACAAGGTGTTGCAGGAGCAAACGCCTTAATTTCTGCATCCCTAACAGGTCAACTTTCCAATTTGGAAGACAAGCTGGCTGCAATGTATAATGAAATTGGATCTGCTAATAGCGGACTACTTTATACTATTGTTGGTGCCGGTTCTACCATTATTGAAAATTACGAAAGTATTGGAAAAGTTCTACTTGGAATGGTTGCTGTTTACGGAACTTACAAAACAGCAGTAATAATTTCAAATGCCGTACAAACAGCGCAGGTAGCAATAAACGAATTAGTTATTGCAAGCGGTGGATTGATAAATGCAAGAGAAGCCACAGCTATAGTCGTAAAAGATACATTAACATTAGCCACGTTAAAACAAACATTTGCACAAACTGCTTTAAATAAAGCAATAATGGCGAATCCCTGGGCTTTTGCTTTAGCAGGAATTGTCGCAGTAATTTCCGCAATTGCAATTTATGCATCTTACGCAAAAAATGTTTCAGCCGAGCAGAAAATAATTGATGAAACCACAAAGTCTGTAAATAGTCAAGTTGCAACTGAAACCATTAATCTTGATGCGCTAGGGAAAAGGTTGTTAGAGACAGAACCAAAATCAAGAGAGAGGATAAAACTTGTAAAAGAATTAAATGAAAAATATCCTGAATTATTAGCAGGGATAGATGCTGAAAGCGCAAGCGTTTCTATTTTGAGCAGTAGAATTCAAGATTATATTGTAAAGATGACTGATAGCATTAGGCTAAAAGTACTTTACAGTAAAATTACTGAGAAAATAAATGAACTCGAAGGGGAAAAAGACTACACAAAAAGGACTAATCTTAATGCTGAATTAGATGTCTTAAAAAAACAATACGAACACCAACAATTAGTAGTTCAATATGGAGAAGAAAATGCTAAATTAGTAGAAAGAAGAGGTGAAATTGAAAAAAGTATTGCCAATAATCAAATTGCACAAGTTACATATACTTATGATAATTTTGAACGGATGTGGAAGTCGCAGAATTCTCGAAAAGGTATTATGTTCGCAAACGCAAAAGCCGAGCAAGATGCATTAAATCAGGCGTATTCTGAATATAAAAACTCCAAACCAAAATCTGACGAAAACGACAAACAGAATAAAGATGATTTAGTTAAGATAAAAAAAATAGTCAATGGAGAATCTATTGATGAAACTAAAAAACCTACATCTGAATCTCCTGAACAGCGCAAAAAACGACTTGCAGAGGATGAAAAAAACCGAAAAGCAGCAGACAAGCTACTTGCAGACTATGAGAAATCACAGCT
>JBAXAD010000203.1:0-6868 GCA_037142715.1 Paludibacter sp.
ATACTTACTTGGCCGATGCCAATGAAACGGTAACTTTTGAGCTGATGGCGCGTCGGATTGGTTCATTGCTCGATGGACGGATGCGATTGCTCGATGAGTATGGTAAATTGCTTGCCGAAGCTGATGATATTGAGGATGATATGCAGGGTTTAATGACTTTTCATGCCGACCCGCAACTGACTTACAATTTCAAAATACCCGGTTTGTATTACTTGCAGGTGGAAGATGTGCTTGACAACAGGGGCAGCGATTATTTTTATGTGCTTGAAAAAAAGAAATCTGTATTGCCATTTGAAGTATTTGTTTCTCCAGCCACGCTTTCTGTAGCTCGTGGTGGAACTTCCATTTTTACGGTTACTGTCAATTCCAAAGAAAAAATAAATAAACCTATAGAATTAAATATCAGTGGTTTGCCATCGGGTACAAAGCTCAGCAATCTGAAAATGTTTGCGCAATCGAAAAAGAAAATGATTTCGGTAACTATTCCCGAGGGTAGTCGTGAAGGAAATTACGATTTAAAACTTACGGCTTCGATGTACGACCCCAAAAATCAATCGGTTGGTGGCACTCAAAATGCTGTTGCAGCAGACGAAATGTTGCAGGCTTTTTATTATCATCACAATATCCCAGTGGCAGGTTTGTCGGTTGAAGTGATGCCCAAAGCACCTTACAGGATTGAATTCCCCAGCAGTTTGTATTCAAATGGCGAGTTTCAAATCCCATTTGCCGATGGCGATACTGTTATAACAATTCCTGTACGCATAAAGCGAAATGCCGATTTCAATGAACCGATTGAATTGTCGGTTTACCCCAAAACTAAAAACTATGTGTTGGATGCTGTGAAGGTGTTGCCAGGTGAAACGGAAAAAATATTGTCAATTTCGGTGCGATCACGAGATATTTTGAAACAAAAGAAGCTCAGGTATCAAATTGCAATTGTAGGGACTGTAAGCGGCGAAATTGACAAACGAGGAAAACGAACCGTTGAAAATGCGGCGTACCGTGAAATGACTCCTTTGATTATGATTGTGAGGGAATGAGAAAACGATTTATGTTATTAGTTTTATCAATTCTTGTTTCAACTTAGGAATATGATTAATAATTACTCCCCAGATATTTTCATCAGATACACTATCATATCCATGAATTATTTGATTCCGTAATCCAATAATCCTTTTTGCATTTTCGAGTGGAAATTCGGGTTCTTCGCGAAGAATTCTAGTTACAGCTTCACCAATAATTTCAAGATTTCTTTCGATGGCTCGTTTGAGTAATATATCTTTTTTGTAGTCTTCAAATCGTTTTTCTCGAAACAAAAAGAAAGAATCTATTTCATCAATTGCTAATTTGATATCATATAGATATTTAAGCACTTTTTCGTTCATAGACTATTTTTTTTTCACGTTCAATTACTTGCCTGAAAATTGGATTTCTAATGGCTTGGTTTTCAATCAAATCAACATCTCTTTGAAACAGATTCTCCAATGCTTCTTTCAAGTCCATGTAATTATCAAAATACTCTAATACATCTATTTGACTAAATTGAATTAGCATGTCAATATCACTCAAGTCGTTAAACTTATCAGTCAATATTGAACCAAAAATGTATAATTCCTTCACGTTGTATTGTTCACAAAGTTCTGTCAATCTTTCACTGTTTATTTCGACAAGGTTCATAGG
This sequence comes from Paludibacter sp., assembly GCA_037142715.1. Classification (GTDB taxonomy): domain Bacteria; phylum Bacteroidota; class Bacteroidia; order Bacteroidales; family Paludibacteraceae; genus Paludibacter. The sequence continues at coordinate 1,681 of JBAXAD010000203.1, forward strand.
ATGGTTTTATTTTATTTAGAAACTTCGTTGGTTTTAATGATGCTTCTATGTTTGCGCTACAAATATACACACAACTCTCTAAATTAGTACCATAACTTATTCGAAATCTCATTAAAAACTAAATCTACTAAACCTAATTGTTGTGCCACAGCCCATTGCTTTTAATAAAATGGGTATCTTATTTTAGCTTTATGCGGAACCTACTATAGCCAAAGTAGTTGAGACTTTAATTACTCAAGGTATATTTACTCAATGATTAGCGCACAAAACAGTATGCTCAATAAATAAACATTTAATCATTTTCAGTTGTTTACTAATCAAACAACTGAAATCAAAATGAGAACAATTAAAATAGCAGGAATTCTGTTTTTCGTACTCTTCGTTTTAGTACAATCCTACATGATTATGGCAACAAACCGCACCGAGCAACAAAAATACACAGTGGTTCACACTGAAAAAGAGTTTGAAATAAGGTTTTATCCCTCAGCTACTTTTGCATCCATACAATCGGAGGCAAAAACCTACAAGGAACTAGCAAGCCCTGGATTCAGACAACTTGCGGGATATATTTTTGGCGGAAATGAAGCAAATAAAAAGATTTCAATGACTTCGCCAGTTCATATGGATGTAAACGACACTACCTCAAGCATGAGTTTTGTGATGCCTTCTGATTTTGATACCAGCAATTTGCCCAAACCCAACAATGCCAATGTGAAAATCTCAACCTCGGAGGACGAATATGTTGCCGTGTTGCGCTTTGGAGGATATGCCAGCGATAAGGACTTGAAATTCTACACGGCTAAACTTCAAAAGTTATTGGCCGAAAAAGGAATAAAAACTTACGGACATTATCGGTATTTGGGTTATAACCCACCTTATCAAGTCTTTGGCCGACGAAATGAAATTATCGTTTCGGTGGTATGGAAAAAGGAATAATACCGATTGAACAAGCGAAATGAAACTTCCACTTTTCAAATAATACTTGAAAATACGAAGCAAAGAATTACTTCCCACAAGACCTAATCCTGATAGCTACTCCCATGTAGGAGCCTTTCCAGAAGTTACTTCAATACTTTTCGTAGTTATTAACGTTTTAAGTTTAAAAAATTAATCTATTATTTTTTCCAAAGTCTTAAATACCAGATCATCTGTCATTGATATTTTCATAGAATGTACTACATTCTTCCTAAAACCATGCGAATGAAATGGGTCTTTAAAAGCCCATTCTTCAGCTTCCTCTCTCGATTCTGTTTTTAGCATAATAAGTCCTGTAATATGTTCTATTGGATCCATCTTTCCCGTTGAGGTTAATTCAAAATCGATGGGACCAGCTAATATCAACTTTCCTTTGGATTTTAATTCTGCTCCCCAAGCATAATGTTTCAATAATACAGCTTTGCCCTCATCGGAAGTTGGATTTTTCCAACCTTCCAGTGTTTCGGCAATAATTACATATACAAGTAAAGGCTTGTCGTTTAGAATGTTGTTTGTCATTTTCATTTATATTTCCATGTCCTTTATCAAAGGCAATACTTCCATCGATTTTTTTAATTGATAAAGTGGCAGTGTAGTCATCAATTGATATACTTTTTCTTCGTCGAGGTCTTTGAAAATAAGAACTGCACCATTTTTGGTTGGTCTAAGAAAAAGTTGGTCTAAGAAACCCTCTTGTTTCCATTGAGCTACAACTTCACGCTCCTGTTGTATAATTTGCTGAAAATTTCCGGGAAGATTTTCAGTGTCAATTGTTAGTATTACTAATATTCTGTTCATTGTATAAAATTTTATGAGTTTAAAAATGGATAATCAATATAACCTTGGACTTTTCCACCGTACATGGTGGCTCTATCGGGCTGATTAAGTTCGGCATTGAGTTCAAATCGTTTAGGCAAATCGGGATTTGCTATAAACAATGCACCATAACAAATGAGTTTGGCAATCCAATTTTCCAATTCTGCTTCGCTGTTTCTTTCGTATATCCACAATTGGCAATAACAGTGTGTTGGGTTAATTTTCCAAATATTTCAATTACATTCATCGGATATTGAGGGAACTTGTCAACCTACAATAGCCTCAGTCACAAATACAAATTATAATTACCACTCCTTGTCATATTTGAAGATTTCATTTTTGGTAGTAAATATATAAAGTGTATTCTCAAAACGAATGATTTTTTTTGCTAAAGATTCTGTATCAGTGGAAATTTTAAATCGTGCCCATGTCTTACCTCCATCGACTGTGTGAGCCATTGAAGAAGAACCATTTAAATAATCATCTTTATTTATAACACAAAATCCTTCGTTATCGTTTCTCATTAAAATCCATCTGCTAAATAATTCTGTATTGATAGATTTCCATACCGTTCCACCATCGATAGACGCAATAAAATCATCTGTAGCCTCATAAAGGTTTGTGGTGCTTGTGGCCGAGATATTTCTTCCCATAGTTTGAGTAAAGAAAGGACTTGCCACTCCGTCATTAGAAGAGTGCAATGTAGTCCATGTCTTACCTCCATCAATGGTTTTTAGCAAAGTGCCACCCCCACCAACCCAGCCGCATTGTTCATTTACAAAAGTGATAGTCCATAAGGAATATAATGTTGGAATACTCTGGTCTGTCCATGTTTTACCTCCATCGGTCGTTCTGTACAATTTTCCTGAACCACAACTCAGAAAACCGGTAGTCTCAGTAGTAAAATAAATACAATTCGGCCCAACAATTCCATCTTTAGGTGTAATGAGTGGCTTCCATGTTGCACCACCGTCAGTGGTTTTGTAAATATATTGTCCGCCTGCAATCCAGCCGAGTTGCGGGGTTTTAAAATATATCGAAATCCAATAATTGAAAGTTGGCAAAGTAGCATCCACCACAACATTTTGCCAATTAGCACCACCATCTGTACTTCTCACAAAATAATTATGATTACCTACCACCCATAAATTGTTTTTATCCGAAAGGCACATGTCATTTATTTCATCTATGCCGATAACAAGTTGTGTTATCCGTTTCCAGGAATCTGACTCTGATGGAATTGCTATTTCTTCTTTTTTACAATTGGTAAAAATAACAAAGCAGAGTAAGATGATAAGTAATTTGTTCATATTTTAGAGATGATTTTTTTGCTATAGAATAAGCAATTCTACAATGAAATTTACCATGGCTTATTGTATTTATATACTTTATTATCACCCTGATTATAACCATATAAAGTATGGCCATATTTCACAAAATAGCCTACTAATGAACCATAAGTGTTCAATGTAAAAAGAGTCCAGGTTTTTCCACCATCATAAGTGTGAGCCATGCTGCCCGGTTTTACCAAACAAAAAGCTTCATCTCTATCTTTCATTGTAAGATTCATTCCTTGATTAAGAATGCCTTCTGAGTCAGTCCAGGTTGTACCAGCATCGCTTGATTTGAGCAACGAACCATTTGTTGTAAATAATTCATTTTGACTTATTACTGCTATATCAGGACTACCATATTTATATAGGCTTAACGTAACATCAGCATTCGAATGTATTATATTCCATGTGTTTCCTCCATCCGTAGTCTTTAACAGAGTACCCATTGTTCCACTTATCCAACCATGTAATTCATCAATAAATACTATCTTTTCTAACGTAACATTACTGCCCAACGAAGAGATAGTTTGGTCGGTCCATGTTTTTCCACCATCGGTTGTGCGGAAAAGTATGCCAAAGCTAGAGCAAACAAAGCCTTTATCTGGAGTAATAAAATTGATACATCTAGCGGCTGATAGGTTACCATTGGCTCTATCAAATACCTTTACCCAGCTTGTACCTCCATTTATCGTTTTGTAAATAATACTTCCCCCTACTATGTACCCAATTTGTGGAGTAGGGAAATTGATAGCATACCAGTGCCATTGACTTGTTGCCAACGGATCAACTACAAAATCTTGCCAGGTAATTCCGCCATCGGTACTTTTTATGCAATAATTGGTTTGGCCAACCAGCCATAGGGTGTTTTGGTCTGATAAACACATATCTTGCAACCCAAGACCATTACCTACGGCTTTTACAGAAGCTAACAAAGTCCAATCTGCTGCCTCGTTTGCTGGGGTAGAAACCTTTTCACATCCCGTTATAGCTAAAATAGTGATGAGAAAGAAAATGCTGTATTTTTTCATCTTTGAATTTTTTGTTTGATAATTACTTGAAACTTATTTTTATATTTGAAAGCAAATGTATGCTCACGATTATTATAGCACTTTTGATTTATTTTGATTTGATTTATAAATTCATTACCCACTTCTTTTCTATCAATATGCAATTGAGGTTATAATTATATATATTATACTAATAACAATAAACCAAATTTAAAAAGAATTGTTCAAACCGACACTGTAATAAGTACAATGTTCCAGTAAAACCGGATATTACAATTGTCTTTCTCGTATCCCATTCTTTGAGTGTCACATTATGTGTTCTTTTTTGACTGAGTCTACTCTCAATCGAGGCGGGAAGGTATGTTTCGGATGTCCACATTATATTACGTAGCGTACACATCAACGGGCTAAACAAAAAGACCACCGAACTACACACCGCTTAATTGCAGTCATTGACGAGTTGACCCCGGTATGTCGATTGTTCCATTTAATTTCATAACTTTGTATCTAAGTTGAAATACTGATGAAATATCAATATCAATTTTAGGTGGAAATAAACAATGATAATTAGCAATGAATTTAGATACTCAATGGCCTAAAAAAGCCTTCAAACACCTTAACGAATTAAAGTCCAATATCATTTTCTATTGCTTGATAATTATTTCTCTCTACGTCAACTTACTTCAATTCTACTCTAAAATTGAGAGTCCACTGCAAAGTGTCACGGATGTAGCTGAACCTCATATCAATGCACTCATCAATTGTTTTTTATTTAGTCTGCCTTTCTTTTTCTTTAAATCAAGGAGAAATCTTTACTTTATCTTCCTCTTTCTGATAGATATTATACTAATTCTAAATACAGCTTACTTTAGATACTATGGAAGTGTTATCCCTGTCTCGTCCTATTTTTTAGTTGGAAATTTTGGCGAGCTTTCTTCAAATATATTTACTTATTTGCAGTTATCGGATTTTATTTACTTGATTAGTACCATCGTTTTATTCCTTTTATATCAATTCATTTTCAAAAATCGCATCATCCATTTGAGCGTTAGAAAT
>JBAXAD010000204.1:0-6834 GCA_037142715.1 Paludibacter sp.
ACGAGAGAGTGGAATAATACTTACCTGTTTTTGAAGTAGCAATTTCATAATCAGCACCTCGATACCTTCCATCAATATCGGCAATGTTATTGGGTTGAATAAAAGCATGATACATTCCCGTATAAAATATCTCTTTTGTTTTTGAATCTGCCTCTATCTGAATTTTATTTAATTCATCATTCCAAGCGCTTTCAGCCTCCGCCCTTGTTGTTTCAAAACAGTTATTCCCAATTTCTTTGTCAAGATTATTATTGGCACCCGATAGACTTACCGCCGAGATACCTACTTTAACTGTTATTTGCTCGTTTGCTTTTGTTTTAAAATAGACGGAACCAATTATCCATTTATCTTCCCGTTCCCGCTGTTTCCAGTTGGGACGATAGTTTGAAGTCATTTGATACGTAAAAAACGGCTTGGAAAAACGGGCAACAAAAAACACTTTTTGAAAGGGAACCCATCCAAACGAGAAACGAACCCCTGAAATTGTAGAATCGTTTTCAACTTTCAGATTATTCCAGGGTGTTGCATCGAAACCTACAGAAGGCGAAATTATTATTGAAGAACTATCATTGGCAGGAAAAGTATAGCGATGTATTGCACAATGATTTGAAGCGGTAAATTCGGCTTTAATACCATAATCTTTAAGCAAAACAGAATAATATCCGGGCGTTGCCGACTCATCCTTGTGCGAAAAACGGGAACGCCAACTTGGAAATGGTTGGTTGTTTGTGCCTTGTTGCGTAGTAAACTTCCCAATACGTGGCATAAATAAAATATCACTCAAATCGGCACAGCCAGTTCCACTGAGTCGGGTATGACTAAATCCCATAATGGTAGAATCGCTATAATGATACCCTGAAACCCTATCCCAGCCTTTCATGTCAGTTACCGGACCCATTTGCACATTGCCAAAAGGCTTACAAGCATTGGGAAACGTATGTCCGTGACCACCTGTACCGATAAATGGATTTACAAATTTCGTCAAATTTTTGTTTTGCTGTGAATAAACGATAGTTGAGAAAAATAAAAGAAAAAAAGCGAATTGTTTCATAATGACTATGATTTGAAATAATTAAACGTTCTGACCATCGCTAAAAGAACAACTTTTTCTACTCTTTTAATCATGGTTTGTTAAACCAAAGTTATTTAAAATCAATGACATTAAATTCATAAATCGAAGGTGGTGCAGTGGCTTTTGTAACTTTTAGCCTGAGTTTAGACGTTTGATAATAAACGGGGAATCGAATCACTTTACAATCACCCATGGGTCGGTTATCGGTATAAATGGTTTGCCAGCGATTATTTTTCCAAATATCAATATTGTAAGACTGAATGCGATTAAATCTGTAATTTGAAAAAATATCATTCGCAATGGTTGATTTCTTAGTATCTTGATATTCAAAAATGCTGATTTTATTGAAGCGGTCAGTAGCATTCAAATCAATAATAAGTTCAGGCAAGGTGTCAGCAGCCGCCCAGCGTGTTTCCAATCCACCATCCACCGCGAATTTCGAACCAAATTGAGCCGCTTTATTTTCAAGCACCGAAGTGGCAGAAGTGTTGGCTTTCAACGAAATAAAACGTCCATTTTTAGGCAATGGTTTGTCTTTTTTAATTCCAATTCGTTGTCCCAAAGCAATTACCGCATTGGCTTCATTTTCTCTTATTCTGCCTGTATTGTCAGGTGGAACATTGACCACCAACATATTGTCATTGTCTGTACACCAATAAAAAAGTTCTTCCATTTCGTCTAAATCTCTTACCAAACCTGGAGTCGATTTTTGAAACCACGTCCACTGACGGCTCAAACACAAGGTGTGTTCGTAGGGCAGATAGTACGATTGTCCGTTATGCAAATATTGCTTTTTGTCAAATTTGCTGGCAATTTTGGGATCCCAAAGGCGGAAATCGCTCGGGAAGTATTGGAAAAAATACTTATTATCCACTGTCATCGAATCCGGTGGCGTAAAGTTGCGTTTCCCTTCCACGTTCACTATGGTATGATTTACCGAAACGGCACAATTGGGCTGAAGCTTTTTCACCAAACTATACACCTGATCAGTTCCCCATTCGTCAGGCTTGCGTTTCCAGCCACCATCCAGCCACAATTCACATATTGGGCCGTAATTAGTAAAAAGTTCAGTGAGCTGATGCTTCATGAACTCAATATATTTCTGAGGATCTTTGTCGGCAAAAGTGGGCTCATGCCTGTCCCACAACGAATAGTAAAGCGCAAACTCCAATCCGTATTTTTTACAGGCTTTCGCTACTTCGGCCACAACATCTGTTTTGACTTTTGTAGAAGCTACGTCATAATCGGTATATTTACTATCCCACAAACAGAAACCGTCGTGGTGTTTGGTGATCAGTAAAACATACCGAAAACCTGCATCACGAGCCACCCGCACCCATTGGTCGCAGTCTAAATCGGTAGGATTGTATTTATCGACAGAAATGGTTCCATCCGACCATTCGTCGCCCGAAAAAGTATTGATACCAAAATGCATGAACATGCCATAAGCACGCTTTATTTGTAGTTGTTGAGCTGTATTTGGCTGATTGGAAGGCGTAATTTGTTGAGCAAAAACCAATGCTGAGGACAGTAGGAATGATAATATTAATGTTGCAAAACGTAAATTTCTTTTCATGTGATAATTATTTTAGTATTCTCGGTTATTTTTTTTTCCAGATTTCTTGGTAGAGTGATTCATCCACTTGAAAAAGCGATTTTCTTTGCTGCAAAGATATGGCAATGTAAATTCAGTAAATTCTATTTAGGGTTCAAATTAGTTTGAAATATATTCAAATCTGAAGTATTGTTATTTATTCATAGGTCGAGGCTTCATCCACAAAGTATAATAAAAGGCAAAACAAATGACAATAAATTGAAATTGACTAACTTTTATTGATTGTTTTTGGTGTCCGATAAAGAAATTCCAATACTAATGGGGTTCCGACATAGTTTATATATAATTAGTGAGTGATTGATTACCAAAATGTTACTGCGATGAATAAGTTAACATTTAAAATCTTGTAGGGATAGAGTCATGGTAAGTGATTTAATTAGAAGGTGTTATCGGGTAGAATGAATGATACTATAAAGCAAACCGTTTGGGATGAAAATTTCATCAATTTGCAAAACTGTTTAGAAAATAATTCTAATACTGATCAGGATGAAGGAATTCTTAGATTCATTTTATTCCGTAAACTTAGAATTGAATAGCAAAAACCCAATATTGACTCCAACATTCCAGTTTCGGGCTGGGGAGCTATAGTAATTCACAAACATGGCAACAGATGCCAATTTGAAATCAAACACCAAGGAGGTCTCGGTCATAAATTGGTAATTACTAAACGGTTTGCTATAGGTTGCCGAGTTATCGGGCATGCGAGAAATGTTTTTGTAGGGTATAAAACCATATAATTCTTCACGAATGTGTAGTTGTTTGGTCAGAAAGTATATGGGTTTTAGCCCTATGGCGGTATATTGATTGGCACAAAAGGCTTCGTTAAATACGGTTTTGCTGTGGGGTGTGGGATGAAAGCTTGGTGCCTGGATGATAGTTGCAGTATAGTTTTGTAATAAATTTCGGTTAGAATAGACCAATTCGCCATAAATGCCCAGGCTCAACTTCGGCCAAACCGGATAATACTTCTCAATTTTAGCCCGATATTGAAGCCACGCTTCTATTTTTTTGATTGGATTGTTCGTTGAGATGAAATTTTCCGTGCCTCCAAATACATGTATGGAGCTAGAGTAGTTAAAGCCTTTTGTGGCGTACATGGTGTTGTTGAGAGTGTAACTTTCTATTCGCCCATAAGCGCAAGCCGTTGAAAAAGTGCTTTTTACGAAGTCGCCCAAAGTTGTTGACAATACATTGTTTTGTGGGTAATAATCGCTTAGCCATCCATAACCAAATCCAAATTCTAGCTTCCCATTCATCTTAAAAGGAAACCCGACAGATAATTTTGTATACAGCTCGGATTGTTTGAAATTTGTTGTCCTGTTGTCATCCCATAACCAACTATTTCCATCAAAATAGTTGAATTTGTGAAGTGTTACAGCTAATTTCAGGTACCAATTTAGTTTTGTAGGTATGTCTATTCTTGTTGCCACCCGCAAAGCGTTGTAAAACCGTCCAAAGTGGGCATCCAAATAGGCTGTTTGTGCATATTGGGTCAGGTTCTGGTAGGATAGACCAATGTAGGCCTGATTGGTATTTGACAAAGAAACATTGCCGCCAAACAACACTTTTAAATGGTGCTCTGTTTTTACATTTAATGCCAAATCGAAATATCCGGTAGCAGGATTATAGATGGCATGTGGTATCACTTCCGAAATTTTATCATCCGAAATTAATTTGAAATAGGCTTGTTTAAATTCCTTCAAATCAAACACATAATCGTCGTAATGAAAGGTGCGTTCCACATACTTTTTTTGTAGACTGTCAACGCCTTCTACCATCACTTTCTGGAATTTTAGCGCAGGGAAACGGCTTTGGAAAGCTTTCCTTTTTTGTGATAATTCAGTCTGTGAAACCGACCGGGGAATACGTGATTTGATTTCTGCCATCTTATGAATTGCGGAGTCATACCCCATTTTGACCAATTCGTCCATTTTTGAAAAGTCAAAAGTGCTCATGTTCTTTAAATCAAACCGCAATAAAATGCCTTCCGTTTTGAGAATGTCATAATTGGTGTTTTTCATGATCATATTCTCAATTTGTGTCATAACATCTTGTTCGTCAGGCCTGTCTGGATTGTTGGCAACTACACTGCCAATCATAAAATCAGGTTTAAAGTCATCGCGCATCACATTTACCGGAAAATTGTTGTAGATGCCCCCATCGAACAGCAAATTGTTGTCAATCCTAATGGGTTTAAACCTAAACGGAAAGGTCATTGAAGCCCGAATCACATCGCCCAATACACCCTGACGAAAAACGACCGCCTCTTTTCGATAAATATCAGAAGCAACGCAACGAAAAGGTATAAACAAGCTGTCGAAATTGCCACCTGCCACGGTATTGGCCTGCGCAAATAGCGGTACGAAAGCGTAATTCATTTGGCGGGGCGACACCAAATAGGCAGGGAGGATTTTGGACCTAATATCGAGCGTGTCCAACTTATTTATTCTAAATTTCAGTGTAATGAAGTCGGGTTTGTGGTCGCCATTTCTATAGTAATAAACGTAGTCTGATTCAATTTCGCCGGTTGACCAGTATTTAAAATCATCGGATTTGAAAATCTCAATTATCTGGTCGGGCGTATAACCCATTGCATACAAGCTTCCAACGATAGCTCCCATCGAAGTTCCTGCTATATAATCAATAGGTATATTGTTTTCTTCCAGCGCTTTAAGTACGCCTATGTGGGCAATCCCCTTTGCGCCTCCTCCGCTTAAAACGAGTCCAACTTTTTGGGCATTAAGTAAAGGCAGTAAACTTGTTGCGAGGTACAAAATTAAAACAATCTTTTTCATACAAATCATGTAATCGAAAGTCTGTAATAACAAATTAAAATCTCGATATATCGCTATATTTCAAAGAGTTGAATTGATTTAAAAAATCTAATTTTGTTGGGTCAATTTTAAATTGCTGCCCACAAATATACAAAAAAGGATTGTGTATAGGATCATTTTTTCTTCGTTATTTTCTTGTGATTTATGACAAAAAAGTTGAAAAATTGCAAGTCTTATCAAGTCAGTGCTTCTCTTCGAGTGAAGCTCTGACTACCTCTAAAAAAAAATAGTCACTAAAAATATCAACTCCAATGAATTATTTCGTACTTTTGCAAAAGGAAAACAAAGGTGTTAACACGTTGCATGTGATTTTCAACGTTTAAATGTAATGTGCATTCATTAAACTAGTTAGTATGAAAATAATAATTGTAGGAACCGCATTCCCCTATCGAGGTGGTCTGGCTGCGTACAATGAGCGTTTGGCACGCGAATACGTAAAAGAAGGTCATGATGTAGAAATTATAACATTCACAGTGCAATATCCCGGGTTCTTATTCCCTGGACAAACACAGTTGTCGACAGAGAAAGCACCAACTGATTTAAAAATTACTCGCAGAATAAATGCCGTAAATCCTTTTAGTTGGATAAAAGTGGGTAGGGAAATAAAACAAAAATCGCCCGACATGGTGATTTTCTGTTATTGGATGGCATTTATGGCGCCTTGTCTGGGCACTATTGCACGCGCCGCCCGCTCACCAAAAACCAAGTTGGTGGCACTCATACACAATATGATACCTCACGAACCAACCATACTTGACAAGATTTTCCCTCGTTATTTTGTAAAAGCGATGGATGGTTTTGTGGCCATGGCCGAATCGGTGATTAAAGACATCAACCATTTTGATGCTGATAACAAACCCAAAATAGTTTCGCCTCACCCCATTTATGACCATTATGGCGATGCGTTGACAAAACAAGAAGCGGCCATGAAACTTGGACTTCACGAGGAGAAACCTTATATTTTGTTTTTTGGATTTATCCGTCAATACAAAGGATTGGATTTATTGCTCGAGGCTTTTGCTGATGAAAGACTTCGTAAATTCCCGGTAAGACTGATTATTGCCGGTGAATTCTACGAAAACCCGGAACCATATTTGGAGTTGATTATCCGATTGAGATTGGAGGGATTGGTGGAATTGCGCACCAGTTTTATTCCCGACAGCGAAGTAAAAAACTATTTCAGCGTCGCCGATTTGATTGCACAGCCTTACCGCTCGGCCACCCAAAGTGGTGTGAGTCAGATTGCTTATCATTTCGAAAAACCAATGTTGGTGACCAATGTGGGCGGACTGGCCGAAACCATTCCCGATGGC
>JBAXAD010000205.1:0-6813 GCA_037142715.1 Paludibacter sp.
GTGTTTTAATATAGCTTCTAATTTGAAACTGTTATTCTATTTTTGATGTCGGAATCGATTTTTTTTACACTAAAAACTTATCTAAACACTAAAACATTGCAAATAATTATTTTTTTTTTGATACAAAAAAGAAACAAACTATATATAAAGTTGTTATCTTTGAGAAATATTTAAAACCAATTATTTTTGTACTATAATTAAATGTCAGACTAAACTCCAAAATTAAAACTGAATTTTCTGAATTATTTGAGAATTTAGATTTTAACTTTTAAATATCCACATAAAGTATTGTTATACAATTATATATTAATCAGCTCTATTGACAATTATAAAAAAAATCCCTTATGAAAAAACAAACAATTCTCAAATTTCTATCCCTATTGTGGGTTAGTGCATTCTTTATTTCCTGTGATCCTGGTGTTGATTTAAGCAAACTCGACACTTCAATGCAGATTGATCAATCATTGGTTGTACCTATTGGTGAAGCGAATGTGAGTATTCAAGATCTTTTGACACAATTAAAATTTGACAATGCACTTGGTACTGATCCTGATTCAATACTATTTGAAACTAATCTAGAAAAATCATACTCTGTTCCACCTATGAATTTACTAAAGAATGCTGTGACTTTCAAAAAATCATTTCCAATTACAGTTCCTTTTCCATTACCATTTATCCCAGTTGATCCTAACACTGATATTACGCCATATATTGGATCCAATGAGTTTCCTATCGATTTAGGTTATAATTCAAATGCTTCAGAACGAATGGATAGTGTTGATGTTAATTTGGCAACTTTAGGGATTACTATTACTGATGTTTCAGGCATTGTGAATTTTGCGACTGGTGCAAAAATTGATCCTAAAGATTTGATTGTCAAATTGATATTTCCAAAAATTAAACAGGGAGGAAATATTCTTAAAGTTGATGTGCCCACTGACAAAGCTTTTGGTCAGTTGATTAATATTGACATACCAAATTTCAAAATGTATACACAAAGTTCTATTGGTCTTCCAATGCAAATTGAATTTAAAACTGGAGTTAATAAAATAAAAATAAATTCGTCAGCCAATATTGGATTTGAACTAAAGATGACTGCCCTGAATTTTAAAGTTGCTTATGGCAAATTTGCTATAAATGGCCTCTCTTCAAATACTTTGACTATACCACTTGATATGTTATCATCTATTCCAAAAGGCTTGCGTTTTGCAGATCCTAGGGCAACAATAAATGTAGAAAGTAATTTAGGAACAAAGCTGAAATTCCATATTGATTACGTCAAAGCATTCAGCAAAAACAATACTACTCCTCCTGTTTTTGCAAAATTCTATAATGGATTTGATTCTATAACAGAGACTTTAAGTAATAGAGCTACTTATCCTGGACAAATAGTATTTAATACTTTGAAAACACTTGATAAAACAAATGGTCAAACCTATAACCTATTTGATACTAGTGTACAGCACGATTCATTGCAATATAAATTTTCTGTCAAAAGTGACCCTACAGATCTTCAAACAATGTTTTTTACTCCAGACATGTACATGAAAGCTAATATTAAAGTGCAAGTACCTTTACAATTACAAGCTGGAAGTTCTATAGAAATGAAAGATACTATTTTAATAGATGGTGATAAAATTAATCTTGGAAGTATTGATTCATGCTTTTTAATACTTGATGTTATAAATAAACTTCCTGCCAGGGTTGCAATGATTGCAAGTTTTCCTGATGTGAATAATCAACCAATTATTCCGGATATAACATATTACATTGAAGCACCTGTATTAAATTCCCTTGGGTTGGTGAATTTTGCTCAAACTTTTACGCCACAAAATTTAAAAGTTAAACTGTCGAAGGACCAAACCGTTAAACTGAAAAATGCAAAGAGAATGATTTATACACTTAGGTTTATTGGTGAAAAGAATGATTCGGGTACTATAACTCCTAAGCTGATGTATTTTGAAAAGAAAAACTCTTTCAATGTGAAACTTGGGTTTTATGTAAAAGCAAATACTACACTTAATCTTTAACTAAATAATCTCCAGAAAAATGAAAAGACATATATATAAAATAGTTTTTGCTTTTTTAATTATCTCCTCTGTTTTTAAAGTAAATGCACAGCAAGTCAACATGATGTATTTTATGGATAATGTGCCGCTTCGTAACACATTGAACCCTGCATTTCAACCATTGAGTAACTTTTATCTCGGATTTCCTTTAGTAGGTTATACGCAGTTTGGTATGGGAAATAGCTCCATTACCTTGAAAGATTTAATTTACAAAGATCCTATGAATCCAAACGGTAATCCAATTACATTTTTGAACAAAAACGGTAGCAAAGCAAATTTCGTTAATTCATTAGAACCAAATACATTATTTTCGTCTAATCTTCAAATCAACTTACTCGATTTCGGTTTTAGAACAGGTAAATCGTATTGGAATTTTTCATTGACTCAAAAAATTGATGGTAATGTTGGAATTCCTCAAGATTTTATGAAACTATTGCTCTATGGTACAAATGATCCAGTTTCTGTGAATAAATATGATTTGACATCTTTTGGAGGTGATGTATCTATTTATACTGAAGCTGGTTTGGGCTATTCAAAAAAAGTGAATGATAAATGGTCTTATGGTGTGAAGTTTAAATTTTTGTATGGTACAGCCAATGTCTCTTTAGTAAATCAAAAGGATTCATTATATGCAGGAATTGATAAGTGGAAAGCAATTGGACAAGGCATAATTAAATATTCAACTGCCGACAATATTACTTCTCCTGTTGGTGATTATAAACCTTCCGCAAGTAATTGGTTACAACCTGCTGGTATGGGTGGAGGTATTGATTTTGGTTTAGTATTTAAACCCACTAAACATCTTACATTTTCTGCCGCTGTAATCGATTTAGGAATGATTAAGTGGACCAAAAACACAAATAAAATTGATTATACAGTTGATGCCAAATATACAGGTATGAATGATTTGACTTTGAATAACGATTTTGGAAAATTAACTACCAAATTAAAGGATTCATTGCTAAATTCAGCAAAATCGACCAAAACAACTGAAGCTTATACAACTTATACTTCGCCAAAACTTAATATCGGTGCCGAATATGGTTTTTTTGAGAATAATAATGTAAGCTTAGGTGTGCTTTCAAGAACTATGAAGTATAACCAAAATTTATATCAAGAGCTTACTGGATCATTAAATCTACGTCCTATCGAATGGTTTAATATGTCTGTTTCTTATTCGGTTATGAATGGTGGAATGAGTAATATTGGAGCTGGAATAGGTCTTAGAACTGGAATTACACATTGGTTTTTTACCGCAGACTATTTATCTTTAGTTAATGCAAAATGGCCATTGCAAAGTATTGCAGATAGTTTTGGAGTAACTTTACCTTCATTTGTACAAAACTCGAAAATACCTGTAGCTTACAAACAGAATAGAATGAATTTTGCCATAGGCGTAAATATTGTTCTTGGAAATCGCAAAGATGCTGATAGAGATGGTGTTGTGGATAGAAAAGATAAATGTCCCGAAACTCCATTTGGTGTGTTGGTTGATAAAAAAGGTTGTCCTGTGGATAATGATGGCGACGGCGTTCCAGATTATCTTGACAAATGTCCTAACACTCCAAAAGAAGCATATAACAAAATTGACATGTTTGGCTGTCCGTTAGATACTGATAATGACAGTGTTCCAGATTATTTGGATAAATGCCCTGATACGCCTGTTGCATCAATTGGATTTGTTGATAAAAATGGTTGTTCACTTGATTCAGATAATGATGGTGTTTACAATTACATTGATAAATGTCCAAATACACCAAAAGGGGTTGCAGTAGATTCTTTAGGATGTCCGCTTGATACAGATGGCGATGGTATAGCTGATTATCTTGATCTTTGTCCAGGAACTGTAGCTCAAGCCCGAGGAATGGTTGATAAAAATGGTTGCCCTATAGATTCCGACAATGATGGAGTTGCTGATTATCTTGATTTATGTCCAGGTACACCTGTTGAAGCCCGTGGATTTGTTGATAAAAACGGTTGTTCTCATGATTCTGATGATGATGGCATCCCAGATTATTTAGATAAATGTCCGAATACTCCTAAAGAAGCTCGAGGAATGGTTGACGAAAAAGGTTGCCCAAGAGATACCGATGGTGATGGTGTATTGGATTATTTAGATAACTGTCCAAAAGTACCTGGTGTAGCAGCCAACAAAGGTTGTCCTGAAGTGAAAAAAGAAGTGAAAAAATTGTTCCAAAAAGCGCTACAAGGAATTCAATTTGAAACTGGAAAATCAACAATTAAACCTGCATCCTTTGCCATATTAAATCAAATTGCTGAAGTATTAGTTGCAAATCCAACATATTTGATTGAAATACAAGGGCATACAGACAATGTAGGTAATGCTGCATCGAATTTATCACTTTCAGAAAAACGTGCAGCAGCAGTAAAAGATTATCTGATTGGAAAAGCTGTAGCTGAGAAACGTATGACTTCAAAGGGTTTTGGTGATACGCTACCCGTAGTAAGTAATAATACTGCAGCTGGAAAAGCTAAAAATAGACGTGTTGAATTTGTAGTTACATTTGAAGAAACATCATTCGAATAAACTAAATGATTATAAAAAAGGGAGTTGTACATTCAACTCCCTTTTTTATTTGAAAAAAAAGAAAAAAAAGATTGTTCTTTGCAAGTGTTTTAATACTTTTGCGAGCGAATTGAAAAGAATAATTTTTAATGTCAAGGATTAAAAACAGAAAATTGTAAATATATAATATGGGAAGAGCGTACGAATACAGAAAAGCGACAAAAATGAAACGTTGGGGCAATATGGCTCGCGTTTTCACTAAATTGGGAAAACAAATAACAATTGCAGTGCGTGAGAGTGGTCCTGATCCGGATACAAATCCACGTCTTAGGGTGTTGATTCAAACATCCAAAAAAGAAAACATGCCCAAAGAAACTGTGGATCGTGCAATTAAAAAGGCTGTTTCTAGAGATGAGGCCGACTATAAAGAAATGGTGTATGAAGGCTATGGCCCGAATGGTATTGCCATTGTTATAGAAACCGCAACAGATAATCCAACCCGTACAGTAGCAAATATTCGCAGCTATTTAACACGCAATGGTGGCTCACTTGGTACTTCTGGGTGTTTACAATTTATATTTGATCACAAATGCGTTTTTAAAATTGCAGCAAAACCCAATGTTTCTCTCGAAAATTTGGAATTGGAATTGATTGATTTTGGTGTGGATGAATTGGTGGAAGATGAAGATGGTATTGTATTATATGGTGAATTCCAATCTTATTCATTGATTCAAAAGTATTTGGAAGAGAATGGATTTGAAATCTTCAGTGCTGAATTTGAGCGTATACCAAATGATATGAAAGAACTCAATGAAGAACAAAAAGCCCAAGTAATAAAATTATTGGACAAAATTGAGGATGATGAAGATGTTCAAAATGTTTTCCATAACATGGTAGAATAGACATAATATATCAAAAGATAAAGGTCAAAAGTCTAAGGTAGAAACACCTTTACTTTTGACCTTTATTTTTTTTTTGATGAAAAACCTTTGACTTTAGTCGTTCGACAATGTCAATATTGTTCTTTCGGGTTTGGAAAATCACCCGATTTTACATCAGCAACATAATGTTCAATTGCTTCATTCATAATACCTTGCAAATTTGCATAACGTCGTAAAAATCTTGGTGAGAAGTTTTGTGTAAGTCCTATCATATCGTGCAAAACCAATACCTGCCCATCCACACCTCCGCCAGCACCGATGCCAATAACTGGTATCGACAATTCAGAAGCCACTCTCTGAGCCAATGATGCCGGTATTTTTTCTAACACAATTGCGAAACATCCAACTTCTTCGAGCAAATGAGCATCACGAATCAGTTTTTCGGCTTCCATATCTTCTTTGGCTCTAACAGCGTAAGAACCGTATTTGTTGATTGATTGCGGCATTAATCCCAAATGACCCATTACTGGAATTCCAGCACTCAAAATACGTTTTACCGATTCAAGTACCTCTTCACCACCCTCTAATTTTAAGCAATCGCCATGTGTTTCCTTCATAATACGTATGGCTGAAGCTAATGCCTCTTTAGAATTGCCCTGATAGCTACCAAATGGCATATCAATTACAACCATAGCACGGTTCACACCTCTTACCACAGACTTTGCAAGAAAAATCATTTGATCCAATGTGATAGGTAAAGTAGTTGTGTTTCCGCACATTACATTGGATGCCGAATCGCCTACCAAAATAATATCTATACCACCTTGATCAACAATTCTACCCATAGTAAAATCATACGCGGTGAGCATGCTAATTTTTTCTCCACGATGTTTCATTTCTAATAGTCGCTGAGTGGTTACTCTCCTTGAATCTTCGTTGTGTATCGACATAATTTCGTTTTATTAGTTCGGGTGGCAAAGATAGATATATTATTTTCATTCTACAATTTTATCCTTAATTTTCTGGTTTTATGCTAATTCAAAATAAACCAATTATACTCTGAGAACAATTTAGAACTTGAAGTAATTCGAATGGATATATGGTGGAAAACTTCAGGTTCACTAAATTGCTAGTTTGTTGTTGATTTGCAGTTAATTGGTTGATTTGTATTTGTTTATGTGAATTTGGAATTCAATTCAAAAAATAATTTCACAAGATTGTCAAGTTAGAAGAAATGTCGGTATGATTTAACTTTTTGAGGAAAGTATTTTTTTTGTTGTATTTACAATAGTTCGGTAAAAAATAATTAGCATTTAAGCGGCAATAGTGCCGTATA
>JBAXAD010000206.1:0-6743 GCA_037142715.1 Paludibacter sp.
CAATAACGGCTACGGTATCTTTCACGGTAATGCTTTTGTAAGTTGGGGATTTACAATTAACACCTTTTACACCATAAGTTTCCGAAAAAGCCCAATAAGCCAATCGCTTCGCAACAGTCAGTTTTTCGCCGGGATGAATGCCTTTTTCTTCGCCAACATCAATGGTAGAAGCCATTCCCGAATTAGGAATCAAGGATTGTGCTTTCAGTTGTGCTTCGCGCAACAAAGCCGAACTTGTTGATTTGCTGTCGTTGTAAAAATAAGGTGCAATTTCAACAAAATAAAACGGAAAATCGCCTTGTGCAAAGTCGGCACGCCAGTTTTTTACCATGGCTGCCAACAATGCCGCATAATCGTAAGCATTGCGCACATTGGCTTCACCCTGATACCAGATAGTGCCTTTAATTTTGAAATTCAGCAGTGGAGAAATCATCCCGTTGTACAAAAATGTAGCACGGTATTGTTTTGCTAATTTTGGGTCGGTACTTTGTTTCAATGCATCGGTAAATGGCGCTATGGTTTCTTTCGACATCCACGCTTCCACAGGCGAACCGCCCCATGCAGAGGTAATTACACCTACAGGAACTTTCAATTTCTGCTGCAACTGCTTGGCATATAAATAAGCCGTGGCACTGAATTCTGAAACACTTTCGGCCGAAGCTACCTTCCATTTGCCGTATTTACTGCCAACGCTATCGATTGGATTTTCTCTAGCTATATAATTCATGGTGAACAAACGGATATTATCATTATCGGCATCCACCAACATATCATTTGCACCAAAAATGGGCTGGTCGTTATACCCACGGATAGGCATATCCATGTTGGACTGGCCTGAACACAACCACACTTCGCCCAACAGAATGTTGCTCAATTTTACCGATTCCTTGCCTGAAACAACAGAAAGCGTATATGGACCGCCGGCTTCGGTTGTGGTTACTTTTGCCACCCAATTACCCTTTTCATCGGCTGTGGCATTGGTTTTAGCTTTGTTCCAACTGGTAGTAACTACGAGTTTTTGATTGGCATTCGCCTTTCCCCAAATTTTCACTTCTGAGTTGCGTTGCAAAACCATATTATCAGTTAATACATTGGAAAGTTTTATCTCTGCTTGAGAGAATAAAACAAAGCATAGAAATGCTGGGAGAATTAAGATTTTTGTTTTCATTGTGTGTTATTTATGACCCTTAATCCGTCAGTTGACGGTGAAAAAGAGTGTTAGTATTATTTAATATAGACTTGGTCTCTAAGCCCCTTTAGGGGTTTGGGGTCACAAACATTGGTGAATTCCGTATTATCACCTCACTCACATTTTCAAACAGAAAAGGCACAATATCTTTCACAACCACAGCTTTAAAATCTGAAATATCCAAGTCGATTATATCGCTGCAAATGACTGCTGGACGGTTATCCTGATTTTTTGTTTTAAAAGTGATATTACTTAACTTCAAGTCTTTTATATGTCGGGCAAACAATCCGTAAGATGGTGTCGGACCTAAATGTTTGGGCTCTGGATAACCTTTGTCCAATTCAGGAAAAATCCTTTCGGCTTGCTCTGTTGTGCCGCCACCATTGAATTCGACAAAGATATTGGACAATTGGATATTTTCCAACGGATAACCTGGAACACCCGTTATTTGAATGCCACTCAACGGATTAACGCCGGTAGCTATTACATTACTGATAAAAATATTTCTGGCCGAACCCATGGTAGTTGTTTCTGCTGGGCCACGATTTCGGGCACCAAGGCAAACATAAATGGGATAATGAGGCATATCCTGCATAGTAATGTTGGTAACAGTGATATTTTCCATAATACCACCATCGACTTGTTCCAATGCCAAACCGTTACAATTGCGAAAAATGCAATTGGAAACCACACAATTGCGATAGCCACCGTTTGATTCCGTGCCAAATTTGATACGACCGCTCGACCAACCGACAGTTGACGGAATACGTGTGCCATCGAGCAATGTACCCTCTTTGTAACCAGAAACCTCGCAATTATTAATCAACAGATTTTCAGTAATCACAGGCTTGTTGAAAGCAAAAGAGCTTTTCGGGCAAATGGCATCGTCGCCTGGTGAATTCACCCTGCAATTGGAAACTACCGTGTTGGTGCAACAATCAATATCAATGCCGTCGCGGTTGGTGTCAATGGTCAGATTATCCATAGTCATCAGGTCGCAACCAGTTGTCAGAATGGCAAAATGACCTCCGTGAATAATAGTTATATCGCGAATCAATACATTGCGGCAAAGCTTCAGGGCAATGGATTTATCACCGGTTGGCATGGCGCCATCGCTAAAATGGTCGCGGTCTTTGCCGGTTATTCCACCGCCATTTATCATGCCACGCCCCGTAATGGAGACGTTTTTCAGGTTTTCGCCCCAAATCAAACTGTTATGGAAATAAGTATGTCCGCCATCCTGATATTGCTTGAATGAAAAAGGTTCGGCTGGGTCATAGGCCTTCATTTCTTCGGGTGCACCAAGTATCGTTGCACCAGCATCAATCATCAGATTGACATTGCTTTGCAAATGAATGCTTCCACACAAATATGTCCCTGAAGGCAACAAAACCGTTCCGCCACCACCAGCCACACAAGCATCAATAGCCTTGTTGATGGCCACATGGTCGAGCGTTTTCCCATCGCATTTTGCCCCGTAATTTCTGACATTGTAGGTGGCATCAATTATGGGTTGAGGTTTTGCGAAAACTGAAATGGAAATCAGTAAAGCAATGATAATATAATGATTATGATAAATGCCTTTCATGTTTTAATTCGACTATTGCAATTTGAAATTAATTGGTAATGTAAAATGAACAGATACAACTTTGCTGTCTTTTACTCCCGGTGTCCATTTTGGCAAAGAATTTATAATTCTGATTGCCTCTTGGTTCAAATCTGGATTTACGCCTTTAAGTACATCGACTTTCACAACCTCGCCCTTTTTATTTATCACAAAACCAACGACTACTTTTCCTTGAATACCTAGTTTTTGTGCCGTGGGTGGATACCTGAGATTTTGTCCGATATAAGCCATTAATGCATTAATTCCTCCAGGAAATTCAGGCTTTATATCTGATTCTTCGTAAATTTTATCATCTACCGAAGTGCTATTAACTGCTTTCCCCAATGTTGAATAAATCATTGTTTTCACATCTTCATTGGTCAACCCCTGAATTTTAGGACTCACAATTTCGCCTTTCTGGTCGATAAGCATTCCGTGTGGAATACTTACTACATTAAATTTTTTGGACAAAACATCCCATTCCGATTGAGTCAAACGGTAATGATCACCACTAATGCCGGGTATCACATTTCCCCAAAGGTTTTGTGGCGAAGTTGGATTGGTAATATACACAAATGCTACATTATCAGCCTTTAATTCATCTTTCAGGCTTTTCATTTCGGCAATATTCCTCATGCACGGCCCACACCACGTTGCCCAAAAATCGACATAAACAACCCGTCCAATATATTTTTGCATCATGGCTTCAAACAACTTTTCAGGTTTTACTTTTGGAGCAACCAAAATATTCAAGTTTCCCTTACTGGAGGCAATCTTCTTTTTTAAATCGTTATTGGCATCTGTAATTTTAGATATTATAAACGGATTTGAAAATTGATTGGTTGTTTCTTTTAATTGCTCATCGGTCAACAGGTTGAATTCATCAAACTTTTTGAAAAGAACATTTGATTTTATTAATTCAATCATCAAAGGTGTGTCTGTAAAATAGTTATTAGCAGACACTAATAGTTTATCATTTCCAATTTCGTCAACGAACGCTTTGGTTTCAGCCGTGTGATTTGTCGTGAATCTCATAAATTCAGGCATATATTTCTTTAAATGCGTTGAATCTCTGTTTTCTAATGGAATGGATTTTAACTCCGACAATAGTGTAACCTCATCAGATGTCAAATCCTTGCATTTTTTTGCTATATCAAATATAATTTCCAACCGTTTATCCATAAGCGTTCGCATTGGAATAAAATAATTGTTGGCAGCCAACTTCCGAAAAACTGCATTAAAACGAAAGTCGAGCATGGTGATGGGCTGCTTTACACTTTCAATAAACGACAATGCAGAAACTGAATCCATCTCGGGCTTCTTAAATGTTTTTAGAATCTGCATAAATGTTTTCGGATTCTTTTCTACTATACTTTTGAGTTTAATTTCCACAAATTCGGATAGAAGTGCCGTTCGCTTCATCTCAATATTAGCCAAAATCATCGATGCTGCTTTTGGGCTTAAATTACGTTCTGACTTAAAGTTAACCAAATGTAAAAGTTCTTGTTGATAATCAGCGGCAAGACTGTCGGAAAATTGATAGATTGTTGCATCAGGAATCAATTCGCGTAGCTTCTTCGCGTTTTCTTCTTTGCCTATTATCGCATGAACTTCATCGTTCAATTCTGCATTATCCCCCATAAAATTACAGTGGTGCATGCCGTAGAATTCGTTTGGCTTTTCATTTTTGATTCTGAATTCAATGCAATGAAAAGTTTTTTTGCCCGGCTCAACCAACATACGCTCAAACCCAATTCCTTTCAGGTTTACACTAGCCATTATGGGGTGATTCAATGCAAACCGTATTTCAAAATAACCATTTTCGCTAACCATTATTGGCAGGTTCACCTTTCTGCCAGTAATGGCATCGTCAAAATCAAACTTCAACTTTTTGGGCATAAGAGGCGTAAAACCATGAATATATCCGCAATAAGTTGCACTGTCCGATTTGAAAATATCCGTCGGAAATGGTTGTTTATCAGAGGGGTAATACAGAAGATTTTTTGTTCTTTGGGTGCTACACAGCAGAGCATTTTTTCCTTTTTCACTGACGGTCATATTCCCTTTATCATCAACTTCCACAGTTAGTTTTCGGGATTGTCTTTTCTGCTTTAATACAATTTCGGTTTGCTTTCCTACCGTTTGAACTGATTCGTATTGCCACACTTGTGCATCCAATATCGCTGCTTCTTCATAAAAAGTCACGAAAAGCAGATTACTGCCGTCTGTTTTTAGCCATTTACCCTCCAAAGACTCAGGGAGTTTTGACTTCCAAACATGCTTTTTCAAATCAATACCAAATATTTGCCACGGCAAATTACCTTCCGGCATGGCAGGCTCCGAAAAATTTATACTTTCAATGCTTGGGTCAATCTTTGGAAAAACAATCGAAAACTCCACTGACTTTTTATCTTTTACTTTCCATTTTTCGCCCATTGGACTGGGTAAATCTATGGTTGACTTTGCATAATACTTTTCACCACCTAGGGTCGATTGTATGTAATTATTTTTTGCCAATGATGCTCCATTGGGAGAGTATTGAATGAAACTGAGTATTGTTGCAGTATCATTTTGGACTACTTTGGTCAATTCCAAATCGTTTGTTACCCTAAACAGATACTTTGGAATAGTGAAATTGGCTGAGAAAGAAATCGTATAGAAACAAACGACAAATAACAGAATCAATAGTTTTTTCATAGAAAGATTTAATTTATTCGTTCAATTAATTAACGATACAAAAATAGCCTAAGAACAAGTAAAACTGTTGTACTATTTTGCTTATAAGCTATACTATTGAGCAGTTTTGAATCTCTGACTTAGACATTATTCAACAGTCAAAATCTTTTTTGTTAGGTCAACAGAAGATTTTCCAACCAAAATTTCATATTTGCCCGGCTCAACAGTAAATTTCATGTTGTAATCCCAAAAAGCCATTTTCGATTTATCAACTGTAAACTGAACCGTCTTTGTTTGACCAGCTTCCAACGTAATTCTCTCAAAACCTTTCAATTCTAACACCGGACGAGTTACCGAAGCCACTTTTTTATGGATGTAAAGTTGTGCTATTTCATCACCTTTTACTTTGCCAGAATTGGTAATATCCACCGATACAACGACCGATTGACCTGCTTTAATTTTATCAGCCGAAAACTTCAGATTTGAATAAGTGAAATTGGTGTAGCTCAATCCAAATCCAAAAGGATACAAGGGCAAAGCATTTTCCGAAACGTAATTATTGAATTGTGCAGACGGTTTATGGTTGTAATACATAGGCAATTGCCCCACCGATTTTGGAACGGTAATCGTCAGTTTTCCCGAAGGATTTACATCGCCAAAAAGAATATCGGCCAAGGCAGTTCCTGTTTCCTGACCCATGTACCAACCTTCGATAATGGCCGGTACATTCTTGGAAATATAATTGATGGATAACGGACGGCCATTCATTAAATAAACAATAACTGGCTTGCCAGTAGCCACAATGGCTTTAACCAATTCTTCCTGCTCGCCCAATAAATCGAGCGAAATGTTATCGCCAATGTGTTTTTGACTCCAAGCTTCGCGACACAATTGTTCAGTTTCGCCAATCGCCACAATGGCTATGTCGGCTTGTTTGGCAATTGCCACAGCTTCTTGAATCAATTTCAGATTTTCGGTTCGCGAAGCAAATTTTATTTCGTTCGTTTTCCAATTCATATAACTAGAACCAACACTTTCAATAATTTTGCAACCTTGGGCAAAAAGGACTTCCGAGTTGCTACCCACTTTGGTTTTAATTCCATCGAGAATACTCACTTTTTGGTACGGCTCACCCGAATATCCACCTGTTAATGCATTATTTGAGTTGGGACCGATTACAGCTATTTTCTTGTATTTCCCTTGTTGGAGCGGTAATAAATTATTCTCATTTTTCAATAACACAATCGATTCGTGAGCTGCTTTCAATGCCAG
>JBAXAD010000207.1:0-6726 GCA_037142715.1 Paludibacter sp.
ATGTAAAATTGTGCAACTTGTATCTGGAAAAATCATTGGGAACATTGAAGTAATTCATAATTGATAATTCATAATTGATAATGAAGACAAAGTTTGCTTGCATATTAAAAAAATAAAAAAAACACTACAAATTTTCAACAGCAATGAAAAAGAAGAATAAAGATTTAAGAACTGGTTTGATTTCACTCATCGTGGTAATAGTTTTGATATTTCTTATCGGATTATATGTAAACAAACCCGAACCTGTAATTATTCAGGGCGAGGCAGTTGCTTCGGAAGTACGTATATCTGGTAAAGTACCGGGTAGAATCAAACAATTCCTGGCATCGGAAGGGACATTTGTAAATGCAGGTGACACGTTGGTAGTTATTGATAGTCCTGAAATTAATGCGAAATTAGAACAAGCGAATGCAGCAGAAAATGCAGCGCAGGCTCAAAACAAAAAAGCCATTAAAGGTGCACGTAAAGAATTGATTGTTGGTGCGTACGAAATGTACCAAAAAGCACAAGTTGGTGTTGATATCGCTAAGAAATCGTATGACCGCGTGCAACGATTGTTCGACAAAGGAGTGATTCCTGCACAAAAACGCGATGAAGCTGAAGCGCAATATAAAGCGGCCGTAGCTACCGCCAATGCTGCCAAATCGCAATATGAAATGTCAAAAAACGGTGCAGAAAGCGAAGACAAAGAAGCTGCTTTAGCATTGGTAAACCGTGCTAAAGGTGCGGTTGATGAAGTGAAATCATATTTGAATGAAATTACACTGACTTCTCCCATTGCGGGTGAAGTAACCGAAATTTTCCCAAAACGTGGTGAATTGGTTGGAACGGGCGCACCCATCATGAGCATTGTAGACTTGAATGATATCTGGTTTACTTTCAATGTTCGTGAAGATTTATTGGGAGAAATGAAAATGGGAAGGAGTTTCAAAGTGAAAGTTCCAGCATTGAACAATCAGATTGTGACCGTAAAAATTAGTTATATCAAAGCACTGGCTTCATATGCAACCTGGAAAGCGACCAAAACATCTGGACAATTTGATGTGAAAACTTTTGAAGTTCGTGCTCGACCAACAGTAAAAATCAAAGACCTTCGCCCAGGAATGACTGCATTGTTTGAAGAAACTGTAAAATGACCCCTAATCCTTAAAGGGGAACTAAATTAGTATTGGTGAGCTGTTTATTTCTTTATTTCAAATTTAAACGTTCTATCTTTAATGTTATGACTAAAACCTACAATCATTAAATGGAATTATAACAATATGTTCAATAACCTTTTTAAAGCGATATTCGAAACTTTTAAACGAGAAATAATCCGTATGGCTAGCCGTCCGATTTATTTTTTCTGTACTGTGGTGGTGATGACGTTTAGCTATATATTTTTTCTGACATTTTTCAACGAAGGCCAGCCCAACAAAATGCCTATCGCTGTGGTGGATTTTGACAATTCAGCACTTTCAAGACAATTTATTCGTAACTTAAATGCTACACAACAGGCAAAAGTTACAATGCAGCTGAACAGTCACAAAGAGGCACGCGAGGAAATGCAACGTGGAAATATCTACGCATTTGTGGAAATCAAGCGCGATTTTGCGTCACAAGTCATTTCCAGCCGAAGACCCAAAATGACCTTTTATGTGAATGATGGATTTTTGATTTCCGGTTCCCTCCTACTCAAAGACATTATATATTTGAGTGCGGTTACATCGGCTGGTATGCAGCAACAAATTTTACGTGCCAAAGGTATGGACGAAAGTCGGATAAAGAGTATCATTCAACCCATTACGCTTGATACACACTTGATTGGAAATCCATGGGCAAATTATGGAACGTATTTGCTTAACGTAATTCTGCCAAGTATTTTACAACTTATGGTATTGATGATGACCATTTTCCCCATCGGTGTAGAATTGAAGGAACGGACTTCAAGAGTATGGTTAGAAACTGCCAACAATTCTATTTTTGCGGCGATTACGGGCAAATTATTGCCTTATACTTTCATTTTCACTGCACTTGGAATCATTGGCAACGTTCTGCTTTATAGATATATGGGCTACCCATTGCAGTCAAGTATCGGCTGGATGTTTTTGAATACTTTCGGATTTGTTTTGGCCAGTCAGGCTGTTGGCGTTTTACTAATAGGCATAACACCGGTGCTACGCGATGGAGCAACAATGGCTGGATTTTACGGCATGCTGGGAGTCACTTTTGCGGGTTCTACATTTCCTATTGAACAAATGCCTTGGGCTACATGTATTTTCAGCGATTTATTCCCCATTCATCATTATTTCAATATCTATGTAAACCAAGCACTTAACGGAGTTGAAATTAAACATTCTGTCATTTCATTTGTAGCGTTGCTCTCTTTTAATATTTTGCCACTATTTGTTTACTATCGACTTAAAAAAGCAGCTATCAATCAGAATTTTCCAATAAAATAAGTAAAGTAATGAATGATTCAAAACATAAATCAACGCAGGTAAATAAATTTATCTCTATCATAAAAGACATATATAATGTGTTTATGAATGAATTTAGAATTATTTTTAAAGACCGTGGTGTGCTCATAATGTTTATGTTAGCACCAATTGCCTATCCAATAATTTACGGAAGCTTGTACAAAAACGAAACCTTGGTTGATGTGCCTGTTGCTGCTGTTGATTGCTCCCGAAGTCAGCGTTCCGGAGAATTATTGCGACACATAGACGCTACGCAAAACGTGAAAATCGTGAATCATTATTCCAGTTTAACTGAAGCAAAAGAAGCTTATAACGACAAGAAAGTAAACGGAGTGATTTACATTCCTGCTGATTTCAACAAGAAATTAAATACAGGAGAACAAACTACCGTCTCCATTTATTGTGATATTAGCAGTTTTATGTATTATCGTATTATCAGTCAGGCCTGCAGTTATTGCGTGCAGGATATGAGTAAAAAAATCCAGGTAGAGCGACTGAATAACAACGGAATAACTGGAGAATCAGCGGCAATTATTTCCGACCCGATACCCTACGAAGGTGTGGTCCTTTACAACGAAGGAGCAGGATTTGCCAGTTTTCTTTTGCCAGCTGTTCTCATGTTAATCATTCAACAAACGCTATTCTTCGGCATTGGAATGATAGCAGGCACCTCGCGTGAAGAAAACCGATTTCATGTTTTGGTAAGTACTTCAATACACCGTGGTAGTACTTTCAGGGTTATTATTGGTAAAAGTATCTGTTATTTATTTATTTATAGCGTCTGGTCGTTCTTCATTTTGGAAGTCATTCCTCATATTTTCAATCTGCCTCACATTGGAAATCCTGTAGATATTTTGTTGCTACTATTGCCATTTTTATTGTCCACAATATTCTTTTCGATGACCATATCAGTTTTTTTGCCCAACCGCGAAACGAGTATGATTCTTTTCATGTTTATGTCACTTATTCTGCTATTTTTGAGTGGAGTATCGTGGCCACAATCTAATATCAATGGATTTTGGAGGGCTTTTAGTTGGATATTTCCTTCAACACATGGCATCCAAGGTTTCATAAAAATAAATACAATGGGTGCTGACATTCGTCATATATCTTTTGAATACATCAGTTTATGGGCGCAAACAGCCATTTACTTTATAACTGCAACTGCTGCTTATTATTGGCAAATAAACAAAAGTAGTCAAAAGTCGATGAATGAACTGGAAACAGAAATGGTTGACAAAGCTTGAAGAAAAACCATAATATTGACCATGTTAATTGATATAGAACAAAAAGTAAAACATTTTCAGTAAAAAAAGTTTTACCTTTGCGGCTTAATCAACACAAATAAATCTGATGACTTATCTTAGAAAACCCGAATGGCTAAAAACCAATCTACATAGCAATGCCGAATATGTTCATGTCAATAAAGTAGTAAAAGAGCACGGCCTTCATACCATTTGTACCAGCGGTAAATGTCCCAATATCAGTGAATGCTGGAACAGAGGAACTGCCACTTTCATGATTTTAGGCGAAATATGCACCCGCTCTTGTGCTTTTTGCAATGTATTAAGTGGACGACCATTGGCTGCTGACCCGCAAGAACCTAATAAAATTGCATCATCCATTCAATTAATGAAATTAAAACATGCAGTGGTTACATCTGTTGACCGCGACGATTTACCCGACGGAGGTGCCAATCATTGGGCTGAAACAATTCGTGCTATTAAAACAGTGAATCCTGAAACCACGTTGGAAGTATTAATTCCTGATTTTGACGGAAATACGGAATTGATTGATTTGCTAATCGCTGAAAAACCGAACATTATTTCACACAATTTGGAAACCGTTCGCCGACTAACCCCCGAAATTCGCACCAAAGCAAAATACGATACCAGTCTGGGTGTTTTGGCACATATTGCTTCACAAAAAATTGCAGCCAAAACCGGAATTATGCTCGGATTGGGCGAAACGGAAGAAGAGATATTGGCATTAATGGATGATGCTTTGGCCACTGGTTGCTCCATTCTGACCATCGGCCAATATATGCAACCATCACGCTATAATGTGGCTGTAAAAGAATATATTACACCTGAAAAATTTGAAGAATACAAGCAAATTGGTCTTCAAAAAGGCTTTCGATATGTGGAAAGTGGGCCATTGGTAAGGTCATCTTATGGTGCAGAAAAACATGTAGAATAGTCAAAAAAAACAAAACTCGTTTTTGAGAAATATCTGATTCATTATTTTCTTTCTGGAAAATGTTGAATCAGATTTTTTTTTATAAACAAAAGGTCAAAAGTATTCGTTTTATCAATCATAGTGTGGGTTTAACCAAACGTTAATACCCAAAGTTCAAATGAGCTAAAAAATGAAAATAAAACAAGTCATTATCAAATTAATCAACTGATAAACACAACAAAATAAATCAACTTGTAAAGCTTCAACTTTTCAACATATTATTTTTATTGATATTTATACACAATTCATTCTTTTTTATTATCTTTCGCCTAAATTCAAACGCAATCAGCATATTTATATGGAAAAGATAACCACCAATGAAGTCCTTGCATGGGCAAAAGAGTTTCTTTCGAAATCTGAAAAGGAAATTACGAAAGATGAATTGAAAGAACAAAAAAAGTATGCCATATTGGTTCAGCGCCCTAATGATAAAGTATTACTATCGAAAATGCTGGATGAATCTTCCCAAATTCACAGTAATAAAATATTGGCTCGTCGTATTAAAGTGCTGATTGAGCAATATGGTGTTCCTAAATTTTTCAGCAGAACTGATGCTTTTATGCTCGGTCTGTTTACTTCTTTCGGGTATTTGTTTGATTTTATTGCTGTACCAATCTTCAAAAAAAGATTGCGTTCCGATACCTCAAAAGTGATTATCAATGAAGCGCCATCTTTGTTGAACCATCATTTAGAAACCCGAAGAAAACAAAAAATTGGTCAGAATGTGAATTTGCTGGGCGAAGTGGTGTTGGGTGATGCGGAAGCCGACAAAAGGTACTTTCATTATCTAGAAGCACTTAAGGACCCGAAGATAAATTACATATCTATCAAGATTTCTGGCATTTATGCTCAAATAAACCCTTTCAATTATGTACAAAACAAGATAGATTTGTGCGAACGATTGATGCGTATTTACGAACATTCCATCGATTTTCCTTATGTGGACGAAAATGGACATTCAAGTCCAAAATTCGTAAATTTGGACATGGAAGAATACAAAGATACCGAACTGACCATAGATATTTTCAAAACGGTATTAGGTTTACCACAATTCAGGAATTATACAGCTGGAATAGTGGTACAAGCCTATTTACCAGATGCTTGGCATTTTCAGACCGAGCTGCTTACATTTGCAAAAAAACGCATGGCAGAAGGTGGAGTAGCACTTAAAATGCGGTTGGTGAAAGGTGCCAATTTACAAATGGAATCCATAATTTCATCGCTCAAAGGTTGGGAAAATCCGATTTATGACACTAAAATAGAAGTAGATGCCAATTATCTGCGCATTTTGGACAGAGCGTTGGAACCTGAAAATGCAAAAGCGATGCACATTGGGGTGGCGTCGCACAATTTTTTCAGCATTGGTTACGCTCATTTATTGAGCAATAAAAATAAGGTGGAAGAATATGTCACTTTTGAGATGCTGGAGGGTATGGCCAATCATTTGCCGCGAGTAATGTTAAGCCTTGGCAAACAGATAATTCTTTACACACCAGTGGTTAAAGACGAGCATTTTTTGAACGCTGTTTCATATCTAGTGCGCCGATTGGACGAAAACACGGGCGTGGATAATTTTCTGAGTTATTCGTTTAATTTAAAACACGGTAGCGAACAATGGAATTTCTTGCAACAACAATTCATTGAAGCATTTAATATGAAAGATACCGTTTCGGACGTTCCAAAAAGGAAACAGAATAGACGGACGAAACACGAAACACGGAACACGAAACCCGAAACATTCTTCAACGAGCCCGATACCAATTTCGATTTACGACCCAATCGACTTTGGGCTGATGAAATTCGTGTCAAATGGCGTAAATCAATCAGCGATAAACCCTATCAGATTCCCATACAAATTGGGGAAAAAGAGTTGAGTTCCGATAAGAAAGTGGAATATTTCGACCACAGTCAAGTTGATAATATTAAGATTTGCGAGTTAAGTGTATCTAACTTACCGCAAATGAAGGAGATTATAACCGTTGCTGAAAAAGATGCTTCCAACTGGAGAAAAACTACTTTAGTGGAACGA
>JBAXAD010000208.1:0-6701 GCA_037142715.1 Paludibacter sp.
AAGCCGTATGTAGGGATTTTGAAAAAGCTTCATCCGTTTTCAACACCTTGGCAGCTTTGATGGTGCGGATAAAACATTCTCGGATTATGGCCAAATCGGCAGTCCCGCCGTAAAGCGTAGCCCCTTTGAATCCATCGGGTGTCAGGTATTTGTTTTCGGGAGATGTTGCAGGTGAAGTAATTAGCTTTCCGTTTTTATCGGGAATCAGAAAATTGAGGCAAAACTGTGCAGCACCTTTCAACACTGGGTAGCTTTTTTGCAGAAAGCCAAGGTCTTGCGAAAAACTGTAATGTTCCCAAATATGAGTACTGAGCCAGGCACCGCCAGTGTTAAAGTTTGCCCATTGTGGATTGCCTTTGCCCTCACCTACAGGATTGCTCATCGCCCAAATATCAGAATTGTGAGCTGCCATCCAACCATTGCAATTATAGAAGTTTTTGGCATTGATGGTTCCTGTTTTCGATAGGTTCTCAATAAAATCAAGCAAGGAAGAATGAAGTTCCGATAAGTTGGTGGTTTCTGCCGGCCAATAATTTTCCTCGGTATTAATGTTGATGGTGTAGTTGGAGTTCCAAGGAGGGCGCACCTGATAACTCCAGATTCCCTGCAAATTGGCGGGAACAGCTTTGGTACGCGAACAGCTAATCAACAAATATCGTCCAAAATTAAAATACAAGGCTTCGAGTTGCTTGTCGCTTTGACCGGTGGTATAGCGTTTAAGCCGTTCATCCGTTGCCAGATTTCCTATTGCTTCTTTTCCTAAATCAAGTTGAACGCGATTGAAAAAGTGTTGATAATCAGCAATATGGTTTTTCTTTAATTGCTCAAGGGTTTTTGAATAAGCATTTTCTAACTGACTGGCAGCTATCACTTTATAGGGCTTTCCTTCCGTCACCGGATTTTTATCAAAACCGTTGAAACTGGTGGCTATAGAAACATAAATAGTTGCTTCGGTGGCAGATTTCACGCTAAGAACCGAATCGGAACCGGATACATTTCCATCTGACTTGATCTTTATTTGCGTACTGAAATGCGTGCCTCTGTTGGCATCGAAAAAAATATCACCAGGCACAGCGCCTACCGACGCTTTTTGGTCGTACGGTGCATATCCATTGGCAGTCAACTGATTAGATTTAGCCTCAACGGAAAATTTCATCACACTGCCAAAACCAAGTTTGAAGTTCAATGCCCTTTTTTTGCTGGCTTTGAGTTTAATCGCAATCACTTTATCGGGATTGGAAACGAAGTATTCGCGGGTATAATCGACCGTGTTTACCGTGTAACTCACTTTCGAAACGGCATTATCCAGGTTCAATTCGCGGTAATAATTGGTCACTACCGAATCGTGATTGAAATGCAGATAAAGCGTACCCAGCGCCATATATGACTGACTGTTTTTGCCCTGAAGTTTCTTTACCAAATCTTCTGCCGACCGATAATCTTCCTTGGCAAGTGCTTCACGCACAGCGGGTAAATACTGATTTGTGCCAGCATAAATTTTGGGGTCAACCGGCTCACCCGACCAAAGTGTGGCATCGTTCAGATAGATTTTCTCCTCTTTCGTTCCGCCAAATACACTTGCGCCCTGTGTACCATTTCCAAGCACCAGACTTTCTTCAAAAAACCGTGCCGGCTGCTTGTACCAAAGGGTTTTGTCGGGTTGTTGGCCGAATAAACTTAGTGAAAAAACAAAGGCCGAAGCCATTAAAATTAGATGCTTCATTATACTTTTTATTTAGTTTCAAACATTCTTTTTACTTCAGCTCCTTCTAACGGCCTATCAAAAACCTGCAATTTTGCCACTGTGGCATTGTGGCTTAAAAAGAAATCGAGCGCATCGGTAGTGATGTCTTTTGTTCCAGCAGCAGAGCCAATTTTTTCTCCATTCAGGTAAAGGCACATTTCTTTTTCGCTAGCGGTAAGCACCACGAATTGCCATTTGCCGGCTTCAATTTTACCTCCTGACAATTTATTTGGATTGGCAACAATACGGAAGTTATCAACGCTGCACGAAACGGTTTTATACCCTTTCCCAAAGGCATTGTAACCATCTTTCCCAAATAATTTGCCTATTTTCTCGTTGGTTTTGAACCACATTGCAATGGAAATGGCATTCTCCTTCATATTCAAATGATGCAGTTTGAAGCCCGGTTTTGTGTTGCCTCGCGATACGTTTACATCCACGGCAGCTGCAAGTTTGGAGTCATTTGGATGCATTTCTAGTGCTTTACCGAATGGACTATCCACCAATTTACCCGAAGGATTTATCCAAATTTGAAAATCACCTTTCACCGGCAAATTTGGCGTTTTTTCGTCCCAATTTGCAAATAAAACTTCGCCCAACGAATTGGCATTGGGTTGACTGACAAGTTTTAAATTTGTTTTTCTGTAGATATTTTTGCCGTCCAATGCAATAGTTTGTCCATCAGGAAGCAAAACTTTTACAGTCGTTTCGCTCGACCCAAAACGGATAAAAATTGGATACCAACCTTCTTTCAAACCAATCTGCCCCGAAGGATTACGACCAAAAACGCCATGCTGCAGCACATTTTCGTTATTCACGCGTAACTGATTTTGGCAACTAGCCTGTTTGGCTGTCAAACCAGCACTTTCGCCCACACGATAGGTGGTTTGAAACTGATAAACGCCCGTCATTGGTGCATGAAAATAACCCGAAAACTCCTGCACAACATTTTTACTTTCAGACGATTCCATACTTTGCGAAAGCGACATTTTATAAGGCGTTACACCCTCAATATCCAAAAAGTCGGCAGCGCGGCGTTTCCCGCTTTGGTCAAAACTCTGCGCCACAAAACCCAATTCAGTAGCTGGCATATTCTGTACAGGTTCCAACCATTTCGCTTGCGTTTGTGCTGCCAGGGTTATATTTACTTCGGGAACAAATCGTAACTCAGTATCTTTAATTTCCCTACTTTTACCGCCATTGACAGCATAATTTACTTCAAAAGGCATTGGCTCCAAGCTATTTACATTCCAAAACAGCGGGTCGCAAACCACAAGTTCAAAAGCGTGCCAACCTTTGTTGAGTACTACCTCACCCTGACGATGCGCTTGTTGCTGATGATAAATGCCGGTATGTTCAATCGCCGTTTGATTGGCAATATCCAGTGTAACCGGCCCGCAGGAATTGACATCAAATTTATAAACTCCTTTTTCTGAAGCAAAAAATAATCCGCTAAAGCGATAGAATCCTTTGGTTTGCTGCTCCATAGTCTGTTTGGAAATGGCGCGAGGAAGCTCAAAATTTGCAACCGTTGTGTTCAGAATGGCCGTTTCTTTGGTCAAATCGGGCATCATCACTTTGGATGCGTCAAAGAATCCTTTGTCGTTGTACATCTTGGTACATTTTTCATAAACCCGTGCCAATAATCCTGCTTTGCTATTGACAGGAGCCTCCGTCAGCCCTTTCTCAGCTGCTTTTACGACTAAATGTGCCGACACAACTTCACTTTTGGAAGTTCCGAATTTCCATTCAGGGTAAAATACAATGGCATTTAAATCACAATTTTTATTGACAAGAATGGGTTTTTCGTATAACGTTGAATTCTCGGTTGGAATGGTTCCATCCAGCGTATAACGAATTTGAGCCGGAGATTCCACCCGTTCTAATTGAATATTTTCATTACCATCAATCAGATAAGTGGGTGTTTTATTCTCGTCGCGTGTATAGCGTAAATCGTTGATATCGAAACGTTCGCCACGCACCAACAAAACTGGGCGAGCTGGCTTGGCATCGCTGTCCAACACTTTTTTATCGCCGCGTTCCAAGTTCAAAACGGTTCTTCCACCATCCGTTTTTCCGAAATGATACACATCCGTTTTGTTCTTGATTTTAACGGTCAGTTCGGTTCGATCGTCATTCCAAGTTGTTACCGGCATTGGTTCCCCAAATTTATAGGGATAAACGAGTATGCGAAATTCGGGTGATACTGATTTTGCGGGAACTACGACTTGATTGTAGCCCTGATATTTTTCAAAGCGAGGCACAGGGAAACCGTAATCGGTATTGCGCCACAACACGCGAATTAAACACAGTGGGTCGCCTTTCTTTGGTTTTATTTTACCTGTTTTGGTATCGCGCTCCATGCCTATTTTCCCTAAAATAAGGTCATTGGCACGGCTATCGGAAGGATTGGTATTCTGAAAAACGATTTCGGGTGTTAGCGCATCTATCAATTCCACATCCAAGGGCACAGAGATATTCCATTCAAAAAGATGCGACTGATTGTCTTTTTTGGCATCGTCAATTACCAACAAATATGGATTTTCACCACGCGCCAGTTGCACGGTGCGGTAAAATTGCTGCATAGGATTCCAATCCTTGTAACCTTCCACCAATCGGGTTTCGCCACTCCACGGGCCATAGTCGGTATGTGCATAACCATCATTGAACTTAATAGTTCGCGGATTAAAAGCCACCTGAATATCACGACTTAAATCAAAATTTCCTTCGGCAAATGGAGCATAATACGGAATTTTGGTGGACGGAAAATACAGCGGATGTACCTGCATACTTTTGGTATAAGAATAACCGTCTTTTCCATCACCAGAAGCCACCAATCCTTCGGGCGATTCTTTCACTCCCAACCACGTTCCGGGCGTTGGTGGCCAATGACAGCCTTTGCCATCCACGGTCATCATATTTTGCAAAAATGTGGCTTTGGTAGCCAACATATTATTGTCCTGAATCCAATTTACGCCATCCTTCCAAAGTATAATGCGGTTATTTTCAGAGCCTTCGTGTCCACCGTAAAAGAAATCTTGTTTGCATGCAAAAGCAAATTGCAAGTCCTCTTTGCGCCAAGAATTACGGGCGTAAACATAACCGCGTTGGTCATCTTTCCAAGTTACAGGCAATTTTAATTTATCAATATTACTTTGAAGTGTCCAGTCGGTGGCGATTCCGTTTTTGTCGGTCATACCAGCATCGGCATAGAGCAGCAATAGTTCGGAACAAATCCCAACAGGATTCGGCCATTTGGCATTGGCATCGGTCAAAAAATCGTGCGACGAAAAAGTAGATTGATACAGAAAATCAATGCGTTCGTCAGTTGGATGGTAATAATGCATCATCCAAATAACATGAAAAGCGGAAGCGCGCATCTCGTCACGAATTTGCCATTTTCCATTTTCCCAGTGAATAGCCGAGAGGAAAAAGCGCATTTTTGCTTGCAAATGGTCATGTTTCAGCAAATTGCGTTCTCGCAACCCCACAGCAGTAAAAGCGGAAACATTCAGCCAACCTTTGATGGTTTCGTAACACATACCATCCGGACTCAAAAACCAATCGAGCATGGCATTTGCCTTGTGGCACGATTGTTCAAAAAGGGCTTTATTAAAGCCTTTTTCTCCTTCAATCAGCAACATCAATCGAATATATTCCATCCCAAAACCCTGATGATTATTAATCATATAGTGGTCGGGATAAGCAAGATAGTTGGAAATTCGGCGTTCGGTGATACGTGCGATAACGCTGCGTGCCAACTCCTTTTCGGAAGCCGACATCCAGCCGCTTAAATAATCATAATCCAGCAAATCCCAAATCTCTGTTGGAGGGTCGGGCTCGCCCATGGCAATTATGGAACGATCCAACGCCCAGATATTTTCGCTGGCAGGCTGCTTATCCATATAATCGAGCTTGGGTTCCAGTGTTTTGAGTTTCTCAACAAGTTGCCCGGCCAATTCTTTTCCCAGCGCATCGTTTTTGCTTACCAGCGCATAGAATGCATTTTGTTTGCGCTTTTCGCGTTCCCACATGACCTTAAAAGCCATCGGGGCATTTTCACCCAAAGCTACTTTGGCACGGATTTTTTCCACATCATCGGGCGTAATCAAAACCCTTGGATGTATGCCTGGTGCAGGCACTTTTCCCAAACGTTGTTCATCGAAATTCGGGTCAATATATGTATTGTTTACAGCTGGAGATTTTGGCCAAAAATTACCATTGATGGCATCATCGTAAGGCAATATGGCGCGCGGTTTCCAAGTTGGTTCCTGATAATACGAACGAACTGTAGTTTGAGCAGAAAGGTTAATTATTGAAAGGAATGAAAGAAAAAAAACAAGATTAAATTTCATTGGAACAAAGATTTTTTTAGAGAAAGATTAAGGACTTCAAATATAGTTGATTCTTATCTAATAATCAACAACTTTTTATTATTCAAGGCGTTATTTTTAGTTGTTTTCAGAATATAAGTTCCAACAGCCAATTTTGATACATCCAACCTGACCGAAATGTCATCAGATTTTGTGTTTAATACCATTTTACCCATCAAATCAAAAATTGAAATAACTTCGTTTTCAGCATTTTCTACAGTGATAAAATCCGTAGTCGGATTTGGGAAAATGTTGATGACAGAATCCTCTGCATTTATTAATGGCGTTGCCGTTCCTGGACTTACAGTCAAAGTTCCATCCGTCATTTGAAACTCGTAATTTGTAGCTGCCAATGTTCCCTGATTGATTACAATCGGGTAGCTTCCAGCAGAAAGACTAGTAGCCAACGACTGGAAAACAGGCGTACCTGTGACCACAGAAGCAGTTTCACTTTTTTTGTAACCAGTTATGGCGTAAGTAAATGCAGGCGTAGTAGTGCCGGCAGTAATGGTTTTATCGGCAGTCGTTACGCTCAATGTGGCCTTGGGGCAAACCACCAACAATTGCGGAACAGGCGTTGCAGC
>JBAXAD010000209.1:0-6650 GCA_037142715.1 Paludibacter sp.
AGTACAAAATCTTATTATGTGCATAAAAAAATAAAACTGTTTTCTATGATTTTTGAAACATATAATTCTAAGGTCTCATTGAGGATAATCTTTGCCTTTTTATGTTCGGTTATCATTCATGTAAGCCCAGCACAAGACATTAATTTTGAACACCTTGGTATTCAAAATGGACTTTCGCAGCTCACGGTGAACAGTATTTATCAGGATCAGTTTGGAATGATGTGGTTTGGTACACGCGAGGGAATTAACCGATATGATGGCTACAAAATCAGCTCTTATTATCCACAAAAGGGGGAAAGTGCTTTGCCGGGAAATGTTGTCAATTCAATTGTTGGCGATGTGTCGGGAAATATTTATTTTGTATGCGATGGCAAGTTGGTTGATTTTGACCATAAATCGGAGAAATTCAGCACTATAAATGCTGATAATGTGCTGTCGGTGAGCAAAGGAAGTAACGGTTTTTGGGTGGTAACGGCTGATAATTTGTATCTGTTTTCTCCTGCAAGCAAAAAGTTATCGTTGTATTGTAAACTGAATAAACAATTAATTGCAAAAAATATTTTTGAAACTGCAGGTGGTCGTTTATTGGTTGGAGGCTCAAAAGGACTTTATTTATTGGAAGGCAAGGAGAATTTAATACCAATTATAACGGATGTAAATCCAGTGTCGATTTATGAAGACCGAAAGAAAAATCTTTGGGTATCAACTCAAGGGAATGGCTTTTATAAGTTAAACAAGAATTTTGATGTGCTAAAAAATTACCGGCATATAAATAGCGACACACAGTCTTTGTCATCCGACGATGTCCGTTCGATTTGTGAAGACAAAAACGGAACTGTATGGATTGGCACCTTTACCGGATTAAACAAATACATTGAAACCACGGATGGTTTCCAACGGTTTAGTCAAAATATCTCGCAGCCTGGCAGCATATTACATTCATCCGTTCAACCTATATTTTGCGATGCGCAGGGCACTATTTGGGTAGGGACTTACTATGGTGGCGTAAATTATTTCAATCCTGACATCAATATCTACAATTTTCATTATCCCATACCCAACAATCCCAATACGCTGAACAATGCCATTATTGGCCGCATGGCGGAAGATGATAACGGGAATTTGTGGGTGGGAACTGATGGTGGCGGTGTGAATTACATGACTCGAAAGTCGAGAGAATTTAGCAAAGTGAAGCAAAACGAAGATTCCCAATTAAACAAAAACATCAAAGCTTTATTGTATGTAAGGAAATATGGAGTCCTACTAATTGGCACTCATTTTGGGGGACTGGAGGTACTAAACGTAAAATCGGGCAAAATAACGAGCTATAATATGCAATCGGGTAACGGTTATTTTATTGCCGACAACGCGGTGTACAGTTTGGCTCAAGATGGCGATGATGTGTATATATCCACTAGGCAGCAAATGTATAAACTGTCGCTAATAACGAATGCAATTTCCGAAGTTCCTGAGCAATTATTGGCTTCCAAAGGTGTCTGGAACAATCCTATTTATATTGATTCCCGTCATAATTTGTGGTACTATCCAACCTATTCAACAGTAGTAAAAAAAACAAATCTGTTGACAGGCAAAACCAAAATATATAGTATACTAAATGGGTCGAGCAATCAAAATTCCATTGGCATCACTTCAATTTTGGAGGATAGTCGCCATCAAATTTGGTTGGCATCCAATGGGGGTGGATTGTTTTTGTATAAACCAGAAACGGATAAATTTAAAAGATTTCAGACCGAAAAAGACGGTTTAATTAGTAATTACTGTTATGATTTAGCAGAATCGAAATATGGTAACATTTTGATTTCTACAAATAAAGGATTGTCGAGGTTTCAGAACTCAACAGGTGTTTTTAAAAATCTCAGGTTGCAGGATGGAGTTCCACTTTCGGCCATTAACGAAGGCAACAGACTCTTTGTGGCATCGGATGGCGAGATTTTCTGGGGCGGCATCAACGGCTTGGTTTCATTTTATGAGCAACAAATAAGCAATGTCAATAAGCCGTCCACCATTCATTTTTCGGAGCTGGAGGTAAACAATAAAAAAGTGGAGCCAAACGATAAAACGGGCATTCTTGAAAACTCGTTGCTATATACACAAAAAGTGGCTTTCAAGAGTTCCGATAGCAATATCAGTATCTATTTTGCAACATCAAATTACATAAAGGCCAATGCTTGCGAATATGAATATCTCATGCATGGGCTGAGCGATAAATGGATAAAATGCAATGGGAACCGCATTGACTTTTCGAATCTTTCGAGGGGTAATTACGAACTCAAAGTAAGGGGCAAGCACCTTAATTCCAATACCTTGATAGACGAGATAAAACTTGATATTCAGGTGAATCCCCCATTCTACACTTCAACTTTGGCGCTTTGGGTCTATTTTCTAATTGTCGCAATGCTTTTCTATTTTTGGCTGCGGTTTTACAAAAGAGACATAAAACTGAAGTCATCACTCGAATTTGAGAAAAAGGAAAAAGAGCGAATTGAAGCAATGAATAAATCCAAGCTGCAATTTTTTACCAATATATCACATGAATTCAGAACGCCCATAACGTTGATAATGGGGCAGATAGAAACATTATTGGAGTCAAAGGAGTCTCAGGCAATGTCTGCCAAATTACTATCGGTATATAAAAATACCTCAAAATTGAATCACTTGCTGTCTGAATTACTCGATTTTAGAAAGCAGGAGCAGGGCTACATGAAGATTAGTGTCCGGAAAATCAATGTGGTTAATTTTGTGTATGAAATTTTTCTGGCGTTTAACGATTTTGCCTTTATGCACAAAATCCATTACCGTTTTGAATGCGATGAAAAAGAGATATTTGTGTATTTTGACCCGGTTCAATTACAAAAAGTATTCAATAATTTATTGTCGAATGCTTTTAAATTCACTAAATCGGGCGGTGAAATTACAGTGCATATTTCTGCCAATGAGCATGCTGTACAAATATTGGTAAATGATTCGGGCATTGGTATTCCTCAAAAAGAGATAGAGAATATCTTTGACAGGTTTTATCAGGTAAATCAAGCCAACATTGCTGGAACGGGAATTGGGCTAGCGTTGGCCAAAGGGATTATTGATTTGCATGGTGGACAGATTTCGGCGCAAAGCACTGCCGGCGTTGGTTCTACTTTCGAAGTATTATTGAAACTGGGAAGCAGTCATTTTGATTCCAATCAATTGCTGGAAGTGGATGAGAAATATCCGATGGCTCAATCGAACACGGTCAATATTCAAGATGAAGCCTACTATAAAGAATTGATAGAGGAGTTTACCGACTCTGATAACGGTAAGAAATTCAAATTGTTGATTGTAGATGATAACGAAGAAATTATTCAGCTGTTGACATCCACTTTCGAGGCATTTTATGTGGTGGAATATGCCATAAATGGGAAAGAAGGACTTGAAAAAGCGGCTAAATTTCAGCCGGATATAATACTTTCTGATTTAATGATGCCAGTAATGTCAGGCTCTGAGATGTTGGTGAAATTGAAATCAAACATCGAAACCAGCCACATTCCGGTGGTAATGATTACTGCCAACACTTCTGACCAGTATCTGATTGAAGGACTGCAATATGGAGCCGATGATTATATTACCAAACCCTTTAATTTAAGGCACTTGGTTATTCGGTGCAACAATTTGGTTCGCTCCCGAAAACTGCTGAAAGAAAAATATACCAACCAACTAACCAGTGACCTGGAACTAATAACGCACAATGCTTTGGATCAGGAATTCATGGAAAAAGTGTTGTTGATAGTGGAGAACAGCATTGACAAAGAGGATTTTACGGTAGATTATCTGGCTACTGAAATGAATAT
The DNA here is from genome assembly GCA_037142715.1 of Paludibacter sp. GTDB lineage: Bacteria > Bacteroidota > Bacteroidia > Bacteroidales > Paludibacteraceae > Paludibacter. Next base: position 3,846 of record JBAXAD010000209.1, read on the forward strand.
TGGGCGCAACAAAGTCTATTCAAAAATAAAAGGTATTACAGGACTGACTCCCAATGATTTTATACAGAATATGAAGCTCAAAAAAGCGGCATACTCCTTGAAAAACAATCCTGAATTGACCATTGGAGAAGTGGCTTACAAATTTGGTTTTGGCACGCCTCAATATTTTAGCAAGTGCTTTAAAAAGAGCTTTGGATTGACTCCGCTCGATTACAGAAAAGAAGGAAAATTAGGAGATTGAAATTAGATGAACACATTGGTGATAGCGTACAGTGGATATACATCAATATCATCGTAATTGCAGAAATTTTCGAGCGAAGTTCTTACACCTTTAGGAATCTTTTTCTCGGACATAAATTGCCTTAAACTTTGCATTGCTCCTTGTGTGCCCGACTTAACCTCAATTGGAATAATTTTTTCTCCACGTTGTACAACAAAATCAACTTGTGCGTTGCCCTTGTTTTTCTCTTTTACCCAACAATAAAGCTGTTTGGGGTCGAAGCATGAGGCTGATTTTAGTAATTCGAGCCCAACAAACATTTCAGCAATTGCCCCTCTGTTTACGATTTTAAAATCATCTGACAGAAGCAAATCGGAGGTGTCAAGTCCCAATACCCTTTGATATAATCCAGTATCGAGGAGTATCATTCTACGGTATTTTGGGTTTATTTCAGCTCCCAAAGGAATTCCATTGGCTGCAGTATGTGTAATGGGATAAACCAATCCAGCCATAATTAGTAGTTCCAACGCTTGTTTTACTTGTCCATTATTTAATCCTGCGCTTGCTTTTTCGAATATAAATTTACCTTCCGCCTGCTTTACAACAGATTCAAATACATCATTAATTCGCAAGGCTGGAACTCTTTTTTTATACTTTCTAAAATCATCTTTGAAAGAAATCATCAAATCGGTTAATACCCCTTGACATTGAAGGAGGTCTTGTGTACTTACATAGGTTGAAACCACTTCGGGCATACCGCCTACAATAAGAAAAATCCTTAGGCGGTCTAATAACTTCTTGTGTGTAGGGTCGAAAAGTGGATTTATTGGTGATGCAGCTTTATAGGCTTCAACCATCATGTTTTCACCCAAAGCATTTAGAAAATCCTCAAAACTAAACGGGTAAATAAACATGGATCGTTCTCTGCCAACCCCAATAGAAGGAATTTCTTCGATTGCAAATTCGAGCAATGATCCTGCTGCAATTAAATGAAGCTCGGGATATTTTTCGTAAAAATAACGAAGTTTCGACAACGCAGGCTTGCATTCCTGAATTTCGTCAAAAAACAGCAAAGTTTCTCCAGGTATTATAGGAGTTTGAAAATAAAATGAAAGTCTTTGGCAAATTTCCTGAGGTGACAGCGATTGTTCAAACAGCGTTTTCAGCTCATCATTTTCATCGAAATTTAACTCCACAAAATACTTGAATGTTTTTGCTAACTGCTTTACAGCGCTTGATTTTCCTACTTGTCTTGCCCCTCTCAACAATAACGTTTTACGGTTTTCACTCTTTGCCCATGACAATAGTTCAGTATCGATTTTTCTTGTAAAATACCTTTGTTCCATAGTGTCTGTTTTGAGAAAATGAATTTATTATATGCAAAGATTGTTATTTAAATGAATTTATTCGATGCAAAGATAGTGATTTAAATGGATTTATTCGATGCAAAGATGGAGTCTTTTCTGAAATAATGCAATGCAAAGTAAATAATAGTATTTTTAATTCAGATTTTTGCTAACTATAATACTTTATTGCTTTAAGGTTTCAAAAGCTAATTAAAACAATTAGGATATATAAAAAGTATAAAAGTGTAATAATTTGAGGAGGGATGTAGCTACTTTTGCTGCTGAAAATCTTATACAAAAATCACCTACAAATGAGAACATTCACCATCAGCCTTTTAATAGCGTTATCCTTTTCATTATTTGCTAAATCAACTTTAAAAAAAACCAACACTTTGGCTGCAAATGCCAAAGTAGTCATCTATCCGGCTCCAGCGGGAATGGCATCCTCGCCCGACTATTCGGTTACTGTAAACGGGCAACCTACATTTGTCTATACTACTAAAGTCAGAACCTGCGTTCACCGACCTGTAAGGGCTATGGGAATGAGCTATTTTGATTGCACGAACAGTGTTACGGTTACCGTCAATGCAAATGTGTCAATGGAAAATGCTGTCATTCGCCCCAAATCTTATGGCATCAAGCCAGTTATTAGCGGAAAGTCCATCACTTTTACACTGCGTAAAAATCAGAAAGTCACAATAGAGCCCAATGGCTATGATTATGACGCAATTGCAATATTCGCCAACGCCCTGGATGCAAACCCACCAAAAGAAAATGACCCCAATGTTATCTATTATGGCCCCGGCATTCACAATGTGGGAGTGGTAAAACTTGCGAGTAACAAGACGGTTTACCTTGCCGGCGGTTCAGTGGTGAGAGGGCGCTTTGAGGCGAGTGGTGTTACAGGATTAAAAATCCTTGGTCACGGAATGATTGACCATAGTCAGGATACGATTGAATCTCGGTTTATCAGACTGCACAAGTGTTCGAACGTCAACGTTGATGGACCGATACTTTTCGATGGTTGGGGAGGCGCATTCAATTCACTTACCTGTAATAATGTTAGTATTTCAGATGTTAAGTTAGTCGGGAAATCGGCAGACGGCATCAGCATGGATGCCTGTAAAAATTATCTTGTTGAGAATTGTTTTATCAGGAATCACGATGATGCGATTGTTGTAAAATCAAAATATGGTGTTGGCGATGTCAGGGGCATCACGGTGCGCAATTGTATTATAT
>JBAXAD010000210.1:0-6644 GCA_037142715.1 Paludibacter sp.
GACTGGACAGTTGGTAACTTCAAAACCATTGACCAACGCTTTATCGGAATGGCCTTTGGTATGAAACAAAAAATACGTGGTATTCGTGTCAAACAACGCCGTCCCACGCTTTGGGTAATTGATGACCTCGAAACCCCGGACACCATCAGCAACCCTAAACGGATGCGCAAGCAAGCTGATAAAATTGAACGCGAAGTACTGCCTACAATGACAGGCAAAGTTCGTCGCGTGCTTTATGCCTGTAATAAGTTTGCCCGGGTAATGACCCAAACTATTTTACAAGAACGCCATCCCGAATGGAAGGTAAACCAAATCAAAGCCTACAACAAAGTCACGCACGAGCCCGCATGGCCATCCATGTACACTGCCGAATACTACATTCAGCAAGAAATTGACATGGGATTAGTCGCCGCTTATGCTGAGTACCTACACGAGACCAAATTAGTAGGTAAGATTTTCAGCGAAGACCAAATTCAGTGGTGTAAACTTCCATCGCTTACCGATTTTAAAATGATTGTAGTGCACTGGGACATTGCTTACACCGACAATGAAACATCCGATTACAACGCTTGCAAAGCGTGGGGTCTATATGAAAACAACTTCTATCTGATTGACTGCTATGTCAAACAATCAAAAATGAAGCAAGCAGTAGCGTGGATGTGCGATTTTAAAAAGCGATTGCCTTCAGGTGTCAACATGATAATGCAATATGAATCGCAGTTCTGGAATGGTGAAGTACAACGAGCCATTGATGATGTGGAAGATGAATATAACATCAATCTCAACCTCATGAAGGTGATGGTACCCAAAGTAAACAAGTTCATGCGTATGGTTACAATGCAACCATACTATCAGAATGGACGTATTTACAACAATGAAGAACTGAAAAGCCACTCAGATACCCAAATAGGAATCATGCAGCTATGTTCTGTAGAGGAAGGCAATACCGAACACGACGATAGCCCCGATGCTGACAAAGAAGCCATCGAAGCACTTGAAAAATACTCAACACCGGGCAACCGTAACCGCTCAGGCGAAAAAGCTTACAAAACTGGAAAAATGAATCATAATTATAATATGCCATAATGAAATACATTCAAGACACTGACCTCGCATCAGTCATACAAGAACGATTCTTAGATGAATCTACAGCCAACATTGCCGGCGACAATTCAATACTTGATGATATTGAATCTAAAGCAATTGATTATGCCGTATCATACATATCCGGACGTTACAATACCGACTTGATATTTGATAACAGCACACCACTTCGTAACGGTACATTACTTCAAATCATTGCACAAATTGTAGTTTATCGGTCTGTAAAGCGCAATGCTGCACGAAAAGTTCCCGAAGATTATGTAACCCTCATGAGTGATTCCACAAAGCAACTCGAGCGCATTCAATCAGGTTCAATGTCATTAAAAGGACTGCCATTAGTCCCAGCTCAAGAAGGTACTAAAGACCTGAAATATGGCAATAACAGAAACGAACAGTATTTCATTTAAACACCATTTAAATAGTATGTCAACATTTAAAGATAGAATCTCTTCAGCACTCGAAACGGCTATTCTAAGTCGTGTGAAAAACAATTCAGTTTTCAATGAATACTACAAACGTTCTAGTGCACAAAAAGCAGATTGGACTAGAATAGCTCAAAACTATAAAGCCAAAACAATTAAAGATTGGACAATGGCAGTCATGATGGCCACCGACCCAATCAATCCGCGCCGGGGTGAACTAATGCGTTTCTTTGAGTCACTAAAGCTTGACCTACACCTATGTTCATGTGTCGATAATCGCATCCTACCAATTCAATGCGCACCTTTCAAGTTAACTGATAAGAGTGGAACTGAAGATACTGAAGCGCATAAACTTTTTGAAAGACCTTGGTACATTGACATTGTAAAACTCATTAATTTAAACATTTACGAGGGCACTAAACTTATTGAAATGATGGATTTAAATGACAAAGGCGAATTAGCCCAGGTTACTGAAATTCCACAGTCTAACTTCATTCCACAACTGGGTATTGTCATAAATCTTGAATGGGATACTAGCGGCGTTTCATATCGCGAAGGCGCATTAAAAGATTACTACATCCAAATAGGAAACAACTACAACCTTGGTTTATTCAATCAGGTTGCAATGATTGTATTGGCCAAAAAGCTTGGCCTTGGTTCATGGATGGCCTACATTGACAAGTTCGGTGTGCCTCCTGTATTTGCCATCACCGACCGAATGGATGACACCCGGGTAAATGAGCTTTTTGAAATGCTTCAGAACTTCCGTTCCAACCATTTTGCCGTACTTAAAGGAAATGAAAAAATAGAAGTACCATCAGACAACGGTATGGATGGATACAAATCATTTGAAGCATTAAACAAACATTGTGATGATTCAATGAGTAAGTTTTTTCTTGGTGGAACTGGAACATCAGATGCCAAAAGCTTTGTTGGTTCAGCCGAAGTACACGAACGCTTATTGAAGTACCGTCATCAGGTCGACAAATTATTACTCAAGTTCTACATGAATGAAGAAATAATTCCACGCCTTATCAAGCTGAGCTCTGTCTACGCACCATTGGCAAACCTTTACTTCGAGTTCGACGAATCCGAAACAATGACACTGGCCGAAAAGATTAAAGCCGTTGTCGATTTAGCACCTTACCTACAATTCGATGCTGAACAATTAGCCAAATTAACCGGGCTACCTATCACAGGTGTAAAAGAAATACTAGCCGGTAAAACTCCACCAGTACCCGACCCTCAAAAAAAAAAGCCTAATGCGTCCGTAGCGGGCGCAAAAAGTTACATTTATGCACATAATTCCCCTTTCGAGGGGTGCCCAACGGGCGGGGTGGTTCTTAATAAAGTTTTTGCAGCCACTTGGGATGCCGCTACTCAGCAATTTGCAACAAAAATATTCAATGGTGAAGTAAAGCCATCCGATTTGCACAAAGAATCAGTACTTAGTCATTTCGATACGCTCAACAAAACAGCCGAAACAGCATGGGGAAAAGGCTATTACGATACTGAAATTGCAAGCAAAATACGTGAAAATCTTTTGCAGTTTTCGGGCGCAAAAAGCTATAATCTAATGTCAAAGTTAAACGAACTATCAAACAATGGGCTGGACAAAAACCAATACCTTAGCGAAGCGCAAAGAATTGTTTCGCTGCATAATGATACTTATTTAAATGTCGAAAAACAATTTACGGCAGCATCCACCGCATCGGCAAAGGACTGGCAACAGTTTGTAAAGGATACTGACATTTATCCAAACCTCATGTTCAAAACAATGGAAGATGCCGCAGTTCGTGAAGACCATGCCACACTCGATAGTATTATTAAGCCTGTAAATGACCCATTTTGGGATAAAAATACACCTCCTTTGGGTTTCCGATGCCGTTGTTGGATTGACCAAACCACCGAAGATGCTTCTACCGAAACACCTAAAGTGAAAACCGATGAACAATTTGCCAACAATACAGGCAAAACAGGCGAAGTTTTTACCGACCAACAAAGCTATTTTAGGTCAATTACCAAGGCAGATAGTGACATTGTAAGCGTAAATACAGAGAATTTAAAACTATCTGTACCATATTTAGAAGATGCCACCTATGCAAAACGCCTTGAAACAAGCCCATTTGCCGACTTTTCCGAAATCCACGACAATACTGCCACTGCCAACGTACTAGCAGCCAATTTCAAGGATATGAACATAAAGATTCGCCCACATCTAAACCTTGATAAGGTAAAGAATCCAGAATACCTTATAGATGGTAAACTGGCTGATGCCAAACGTATAAAGAGTTACAAAGGTATTCATGCCAGTTTTGGAAGTGCATTAAACCAAGGTTGCGACATTATTATTATAGACCTAAACAAACATTTTGACCAATCAAAAGAGATTGACATCCAAAAGATAGCACACAAAATTAAAAACCGTCGTGCTAACTTTGAAAACAAGCAATTATCTGGCTGCTATGTGGTATTTAATGATAAGACTGCCTACATTAATGCTAGTATATTCAAACCAAAACTAACAGATTTTGAGCTGATTGATGAAATCACAAAGGGGCTAAAAGGACTAATGCCTTGACAGACGAATCCACCAAGGCATTAGGAGCAGCTTGGATTGCTCCGCGCCGTTTGTGATGCAAATGTACAACTATTTTCATTTAATCCAAATAATAATCACGTTTTTCTTTGTTTTTAAATAAAAAAGAGGACAATTATCGAAGTAACCATCCCCTTTAAGGCACAGATTGAGTAGTAACCCGCTCTGTCCTGCAAAAATACAAAATATATGGCAAACAAATTTACAGTACCCGATTTTTCTATTATTGGTAAGTCTATTATTGAAGAAGCACAGCGTATTGGCGGTACTGAGTCAGTCAAGTTTTTCAAACAAAGCTTTGTAAAAGAAGGCTTCACAGATACCTCATTCACAGCATGGAAAAAAACAACTAATCCATTTGCGCAAAGAAAGACATTATATAATAATGGTACACTAATGCAGTCCATTCGTAAAGTCGTAGATACACCTACACGTATAGTCGTTGAATCAGATACCAAGTATTCCGAGATACATAATAATGGTGGCACTATTACCGTCACACGTCAAATGAAAAAATTCTTTTGGGCTAAGTTCTATGAGTTCAGTGGTAAAGCTAGTCAAAATAAAGCTGGCAACGCTTCTAAACTTACAAAGTCAAACCGCACGATAGGAGGCAAAGCAATGTATTTTAAACGTATGGCATTAATGCCTGTAGGAGCTAAGATTAAGATACCGAAACGCCAATTCATGGGTGATAGTAAAGCCATGATGACCATATTTGAAAAAGAAATGAAAAAACATATAGATATTTCATTTAAGAACCATTTAAATAACAAATAATTATGCAATACTGGAGCGATTTATATTTAGAGTTAAGTCAACAAATCACTGATAACCTCAGTGAAATAGAATGGTGTGACCTTTGGCACGAACAAGTAAGCTATCTTACTTCAGAACTACCATTCCCCACACCAGCCGTATTCATAGCATTCAACATGCTAGATGCTGAGGACAAAGGGCTACATGGCCAAACCTGCAATACACAAGTAGACTTCTTTCTATTTTACGAAACATTCTCAGACACGTATGCAGGTTCTATCAATCAGGCATCCGCTTTAGACTTCCTAAAGCAGCTAACCGAGATGCACAAGTTATTTCATGGCACATCCGGTACTAATTACAGTGAGATGCGCCGCGTAGATATGAAGCGTGAAGACAGCGGTGGAGCGGGTAACCTGTATCGCATATCCTTCCAGTGCATTGTTGATGATATGAGTGCAGCACCGCAGTATAATGATACAGATGTGAGTGAAGTAAGCATTTCGCGTGGGGAAATCACACATATAGTAGATGATAATCCTATATTTACCGTTGAGTTGTAGTCTTATCTTTCTTTTCCAGAAGGCTATTATAATGCTCATTATTATCAGTGTTATAGAAAATACAGGCATAAATATAATTCGTATCGAGGTAGAAATGTTGCTCAGACATTATTTTTAGGACATCGTCCATACGCATACGTTTAAGGTCGTAAAGTTCATGGAACTTACAAACAATATCGTGGTCGCGTTTCTTCAATAGTTCTTTGCTGCGCATGATGCAAAATAACAAAAAAATATTGTGCAAAAAAATAGGTTTTCAAAATAAAAGTATCACCTATAACCCCTATTTTTATATATGTATTTTGTCACCTATTGAGCATTTTAGAGCACATTTAAATCAAAAGAGCGGATATACATTTAAGTACATCCGCTCTTTTGCGTTCTAAGCCATCCATTATTAAATCAAAACGTTACCTTTGCACACGTTCATTTAAACACCACCACAATAAATTAAATGCGTATTAAGTCACTATTCAATGTCGAGCACGATTGGAAACGATTAAATGTTTTTGTTTTTGCGCTCATATTGTTAATTATCAACTACTTACAAAAGTTTTGCCGCGTTCGGGTTTATACACGGTTCATAGTGCCCCTCTAAAAATATCTCATTGAATATCAAATTTTAAGAGCAAATATAATCTTACAATATGATAAAAAAAAATTGGGTAGAATAAATTCTACCCAATTCTAATACATTTTAAAGTGCAGAGGCAATGACAAGGACTACATCAACACTAATTCTTCTACAAAAGTAAACTATATTTTTATATTTACAATGGGATAGCAGGAATTACAGTAAACATTTATCAAACTTTAAGGAAATCATCTAAGATATCAATTAGTTTTTCATCTTCATTTTTAAATTCGTCAACCAAATCAGATACTTCTAATAATATCTTATCTACTTCAACAAAAGGAAGTTGATTGTGTAAATAATTTACTAATCTAATGCCAGAATACAGTTTAAATTGATTAGAATTATTGATTGTGATAGCAGGGCCGCTTACAATAGATTTTTCAAACCTGTGGTCAAATAGTATATTGTTGTGAGAACATATGTTTCTTATTGTAATAATTCTTGTTAAATAATTGTCCAAAACCGAAAACCATTTCACATTAAATGATTGAGAAATATCAACTTTTAATTTTTTTACTTTGAGAGAGTTAAATAATAAAAGAGCGTCTCGAAAAGTAAAA
>JBAXAD010000211.1:0-6563 GCA_037142715.1 Paludibacter sp.
TAACTATCGTTCGTTTTTTGCATTGTGAAACCCAACATAGCTCCAAACTCATGATTTCCCAGTTTTTTGTTATAATTTAAGGTGTTTTCCGACAATAACTCCGAATGCAATGTCATTTGACGGGTAAGAGAATTTGGAACACCAGCTTTGGTGGCCGATGTCATTTCCTTTTTGTTATATTCGCGATAAGACATATAACCGCCATTCGAGGTTTTGAATTGAAGTCCTGGCATAAAATCGATGGTCAAATAAGTGTTTCCCAGCAATTTATAGTCATCCGTCAAAATGCTTGTGCGCTCTCTTATCGATACTGGATTTTGATTGCTTGAACCTGAAAGTGAAGCTGCATCGACATTCCAAGTATTTCCGTCAATGCCGATACCACTTATTGAGGTGCTAAAGAAATCGGCCAAACTAGCATAATCACCAACCGTTTTCCCAGTAAGGGCAGCTGTTGCGGTATTGTGTCTGACGGGTAACCATGTCGGCGTGCGCATATAATCGGTCAAGTCTACCGCAGGAGTTTCTTTTTGGCTGTAGGTTGGCGTAAGATTAATTCCAATGGTTATTGCCTTCGATAGTTTTACGTCAACTTTTGCACGGAAGCTGTATTTGTCATACGTGCTCGCTTTCATTATTCCATCCTCTTTGGTATAATTGCCAGAGACGAAGTATTTTAGGTTTTTATCACCGCCGGCTGCACTCAATTGGTAGTTTTGAACCATACCAAATTTTCTTAAACCTTCATTCAACCAATTGGTCGGTTGGTCGTCCAAGTATTTTTCTATTAAATAGGATGCCTTGTCAGCTTCTGCGATATTATTAAAAGCCATGTTCGTGCCATCAATCGAAGGGTCAAGTTCCCGTTGTGCCGCCTCATCATATAGCAGTTGTGTGTATTGTTGCGTGTTCAACATTACAGGTAGTTTGAGGGCTGTTTTCACACCAGTGTACATTTTGAAATTGTATTTTGGCTTGGTCACATTTCCACTTTTGGTAGTAATAAGAATCACGCCACCCGCTGCACGCGAACCATAAAGTGCTGCCGAAGCCGCATCTTTCAATACTTCAACAGACTCAACATCTCCCGGGCTTATCATCGAAAGTCCATCAGGTGTTGGAAAACCATCGATAACCACCAGTGGAGCATTGTTGGCACTGATGGAACCCATACCTCGAACACGAATTACAGGAGCTTCACCAGCTTGTGGATCCAAACTTAAAACTTGCACACCCGCCATTTTGCCCTGTAATGCTTGATCGAGACGAGAAACTGGAATTTCATCCAACTTGTCACCTTTCAGAGAAGCCACCGAACCTGTCAAGTGCGATTTCTTTTGTGTGCCATAAGCCACCACTACCACTTCATCCATTTGTTTCGAATCTTCTTCTAGCAAAATGTCAATAACGGTGCTTGTTCCAACGGCTTTTTCCAACTTTCTGTGGCCAATGTACGAAAACACCAGTATTGATTTAGTTGAAGGAACTTGAATGGAGTATTTTCCATTAAAGTCGGAAATAGTTCCGGTCTGTAATCCTTTAACAGTTACATTTACCCCAATCAAGGGTTCTTTGTTACTGTCGGAGATGATACCGCTAATTTTTACCTGTGCCATTAAACCAGCGCTGCTCATACTGAATAGAATGAACAAGCATGTAACGTTTCGAAGGAATCGCTTGCTGTTTTTGATTTTTTTCATTGAAGTATTGTTTTAGAAATAATTTGCAATTTTATGAAGTAGAACTTTTATTCAAATGTACACAATATAATAGGTCTGTTTGTCAATTGAATTTATCTGTTTTTGCTGTTTGATAAATCAGGTTATTGGTAAACCAATAATTTGGTTGACCAAAAGTAGTGTGTTCGTACACAATCACCAAACAATTTACGAGTTATTTTTCGCTTTATGTTGCATAACATGTTTTGTTGTTAAACTCATGCTTGGTTCAAGGAGTTGAAATCTTCTTGTAATTGAATCGGAATTTGATGATTGATGAGGGAAAATAATGCCGATAGCTACCTTATATATTTACAGAATATAAAGTGAACACTCTATTGAGTATTAAACTTTTCAAAAATACATGTTTTGAGCTTTTCAGCAAAGTACTTTGAGCCGTAGAGAAAACAAATATTGCGACTTTATTACTAATTTTGCATTGTAAATAGTGCCAATCATCTGCTTGAAAATTGGTTGAAACATTAAACTACATAAATTATGGAAACAAGAAAATTAGGTACGAGTGGACTTGAAGTATCTGCCCTCGGATTGGGTTGTATGGGGATGAGTTTTGGTTATGGCACTGTGGCCGACAAATCAGAAATGATTACGTTGATTCACAAAGCGGTGGAAAGTGGCATTACTTTTTTTGATACTGCCGAAGTGTATGGTCCTTACATCAACGAAAAATTGGTGGGCGAAACTTACCCCCGACGATTTGCAACAGATTGAAGAGGCTGCTTCAAAAATTAATCTTCAAGGAGAAAGGTACCAACCTGCCAATGCGAAAATGATAGATAGATGATGGGTTGACAATGGGTTAGCCCCAATCACGACCTGACGTGGCACCAATGTCAACAAACTTTTTTGAACCTCAAAGCATTAATATCTCTGGTTAAACAAGGATTTTGTCAGCTTGCATTGGTCAATACCTTGCTGTGTGATGTTTTCTTTAATTTTCTATGATGGTTCAATATCCTGAAATACTGCCATATAGAAGGTGTGGTATAGGCACGACCATGTTCCTGGGGTTTTGCGTTTTTGTATAAATTATCAAAATCCCTAACCACTTCCAATAGTCCATTTGCTGAAGCTTCCAACAATGAAAATGTTGTTTTAGAAACTGTTTGTCTTAGCGATTTTTGAAAATTAATTGGAATCGATTTTTGATGTAATATTTCACCCGTATCTATATTTTTGTCTATTTTATGAATGGTATAGCCTGTAGTGGTCGACATATTATATATTTGCCAAATAATGCTTTGTGCATTCTGATAATCTGGTAGTATTTCATGATGGATATTTATCATCCCCAATCTGGGTATACTAAATACTTTTTGTCCAATATAACCATTGCCCAAACTAATACCTATGTCCGAGTTGGCTTTTTGAAACAATTCTATTGTTAATGGAGAGTTTATATTTGGAGTAGAATAAAATGGAATATTGTTTTTTTTACAAGTAATCTCTACATCTTCAATCTTCTTTATTTTAGACATGTCTTGATTATACCATTTTCTCATTCTAATTCCATTCAAAGCTCCTAGAATTCCTATTCTACTTATTTTACGGAGTATTCTTCTGAGATTTCTAGTTTTATTGCTAACTTTCCCGTCATTTAAAATCACCATTGAAATTTCACATGCCTTGCTTTCAATCAAATATGGTAAATGATGCGAAGCTGTACCATATCGTGAACTCGTTAAAATTACAGTTTTCATTATTTCAAGTATGGAAATAAATTATTTGCAATAGTTGCTCTTTTTGAGTTTTTAGCTATAAAGTGGATAATATGGTCTGTTTTCCAGTCCAAAACAATATGGTCTCTCCTGATGCATAGCTCCTGTTTCAGGAGTAATCTGTCATGGTTAATATGGCAACCACGTTCTGCGGTAGCGCATGATTTAAAGCCGGAATTGAAAACAATTTCTCGTGCCACTTCATTAAAATGACCAAAACGACCATAGGGCAATGCAAAATGATTTACTTCACCGCATTGTTTTAGCAATATATCAAAAGTCTTTTTACAGTCCTCAATAAAAACATCCTCTTCAGTGTTTGCAATATCTATGTGATCCATTGTATGAGATCCAATTTCGTGTCCCATATTTTGAAGTTTCTCAATATCATTCCAATTCAGAAATTCAACAGGTGGAAATTGCAAACGTTCAAAACAATGTTTTTCTATTTCGTTAAATGTATTTAGTCCTACAATTGACGGATTTACAAAGAAACATGCTTTGGCATTATACTCGTTTAATATTTCGGCTGCTCTTAAATTATTTTTAAATCCATCATCCAAGCTGAAACATATGTACGGTTTGTCAATAGAATTCTCTAAAACTTTATCAACTCCTTCCGAATAGCTAATAAATTGGTGATTTAAGCTTAGCATTTTTAATAATCTGTCTAGCTTAATTTCTTCCTCCTTAAAAACATGATGTAAATATAGAAACTGCACTCGTGGTTTGTTCAGTAGAATATCAATCCCCTTTAGTTTGTCCAAAATAGACAAGCCATCAAGCGCTATAGTTCTCAATTGATCTCTTAGTCCTACAGGTTTCTGCTTTCTTATTTCTATGTAATTTTCAAAGTATTTCATTCGTGATTTTTAAGGTAACATCAAAATTGATTTGCAACAATATCATTGCTTTAATCAATTCATTGTTTAGACGTTACAAAGATACATTTGTTTTCGAAAAAGAGCCTTTATCACTTATAAACGCCTGTTTTTTATACTTAATTATCATTAATTGTCAGTCAAATTGATATATTCCTCATTTTTACCATCAGTTTAATATTGAAATTCCTTACCATGGTATTCAAAAGAATGCATCTGGGTTTTTACTAAGTTCAGTAAGCAGAATGTATTTTTTTACTTCAGCTATTTTTTCCTGATTCCAACTTTTGCTTTTTTTGCTGAAAATAGATTTCCTTACTATTTCAGCCAGTATTTGTTTTCCCTCACCTTTATTTTTCTCCGATTCAAAACCTTCCAGTTTATCCATATTTTTAATCCAGAACTTAAAGAAGCCATTTTCGATACTATTTACACAGTTTTTGGTGATGATGTAACTTTTTTTGTTTCCAAGGTCGTTTTTAGGAAATGATTTATAGAGATCTTCAGCAAGAATTGTTGTCAAACTGTCGTTGTTGTATAGCTGAACCAACTGCGAATAAGCGTATAAAGTTTTTATGCTGCGGTCTCCTTTGCTGTATTTATTTGCAAGCGCGCTGGTTCTTTCATTGGGGTTTAAAGCCGTAGCTCCGATGTTTATAAGCACATCTACTTCAACATTTATTGCTGAAACATGGAGCAAGTTTTCATTGGAGTCGAAAAACAAAAAGTAGGGAATACTTGTAAATGACAGTTTAGTGTTTGAAATAAACAAACTGTCCGGCTTACTCATTTTGTATGTGTCTATTCTGTAATTGACAAATGATTTGTTGTAGAAATCTACTAGCTTTTCATTGTTTTCGAGTATTTTCCCAACCTTAATGCAAACAGGACAATCGGAATTGTAATACTCAATGAAAACGGGTTTGTTTTCGATCTTCGCTTTTTCAAAAGCACTTGTAAGATTATTTTCAAATTGCAGAGGTATGGCAGCTACAAAACATGCCGAACTTAATAAACAGAACAATAAAAGATGTTTCATCTCGAAGATTTATGGAGGATAAATTAATCAATAGTATTTAATGATATATTTTAGTTCTGACCCCCAACCCCCTACTGGGGGCTTAAGACCAAGTTTCTATGTCAACCTTTAAATACTGCGTCTTAAAGCCCCCAGTAGGGGGTTTGGGGGTCATAGAAAATGATAATTTAAGAAACATATCAACAATAACTCTTTATTACTTAATTGCTATTGAAGAATTGCAATAGTCAGATTTCTTTTCGTCAATGATAGTAACAACACATGGCTTTGATAAGTTTAATACCACAGGTTAATTGCTCAACTGATTGTCTGTCGTTTGTTGATTACAATAACTCATAATTTTATTACTAACTTTATGCCGCTATAAATAGTTGACGGTTTCGAACATTCAACTCTCATGAAACAAATGAAGAATAGAACGCAGATTACGCGGTCCACGATAGCAATCGGGATAGCTGATTTAATCCGGATTAGAAAAATACTACGTATTTTGATTGTGCTCCTAAAATCAATTTACGAAGTAAATTTTAAATCCGTCTTTTTTATCCGCTCCATCAGCGTCATCAGCGTGCTATTCTTATTTTCTTTTGTTTCATTACATTTTTTGCCCGGTTTTTTCAGGACTGGGATGCTATAATCACAAATACTTGTTTGAATTTTCAAAACTCTATAATCCCCCTTTCGAGCCAATTATTGGTTGATGCTATTAGCAGCTTTGGTTCTTCTGTCTGCTGATAAATTGTCGATTGAGTGCTTTGTTTCGTTATTGATTGCTACTTGCTGCCTCTGCTTCTTCAAGGAATCGCAGGGCTGTTGAAGTGAATGGAACCACGGAATCATAAATTGGAACATGGTCGCCATTAGGGATAATCCATAATGCAGCATCTGGTATAGCACGGTAAATGCTTACAGCAATTTCAACTGGAAAAAAGTGGTCCCGATCACCATGCACAACGAGTGTACGAGCTGTAATGGTTGATAAACTTTGTGCCGTGAAATTCATGTCGTCATAGTTTTCGTGTAAAGCGTTGAACTGTGAAATGAGTTGGCGAATCTGTTCATCACCGCGTTTTGCACATTCCCTATACATTTCTCTCACTTCATGCGGCATGGTTTCAAACGAGGCTCTGCGCATAATGGTCCTTGCTTGGTCGGGGAAATACGAAGTGGTACTAATTAATACCAT
>JBAXAD010000212.1:0-6507 GCA_037142715.1 Paludibacter sp.
CAAATATAGATTTTTATTTTATAGTAATTTTCTGAACTTTATAGCCCTTACTTTCAGTACCCGCTTTTACAATGTAAATGCCTTTTGGTAAGTTAGCAACTGAAAGTAAATTAGCGTTTTGGATTGATTTCACTTGTTGTCCGGTTACGCTAAAAATGTTGATGTTGGCTGTTTCCGAGAACATGATTTCTGAGCCAATAACATTGATACTCAACGATGAGTTTTTTACCGTATTTACTCCTGTCCCTGCTTTGTATCCTCGTGGATCACCAATGGTATTGAGTTGAGTTGGATACGATGTTACTTTATAATTTGCATCCATCGACAGTGAATCAACTGTTACCAAATTGTAAGTAGCCCAAGAAGTTGAAGTACTTGCTGGTGCAATTAGCAGATTCTTTTTTGCCAAAAATTGATTTGGACAAATGATTGAATTGTTCAAAGTAAGTGAACCAACACCACCCAAAGTGGCTGAAAAATCAATGGCTTTCACCAATAAGGTGTCCGTGGCAGCAGTTTCAGCTTTCAATCCTGAGTAATAAATGATACTGTTTGTTACTGCAAATGTTGATCCTACTGGTGATTTGAAATTGATAATGTTTTTATTTCCTCCTTTACCGCAATTAAATATGGTTACATGATCCATCAAAAAATTAAGTGGAGTTGCACTTTCTTCTGAATAAATTACTCCCGAAAGACCATTTAAAAAGGTGGTGTTTGTAATCGAAATTTTAGAAACCTTAGCTGTTTTCAAGCCAATTGTTGCATAAGTATTACTATAAGAACTTACATTACTAATGATACAATTGTCGATAACAATCTCTTTAATAGTAGCAATGGCTGGAGAGGCTTGATCGGAACGAATTAAACCACGACCAAAATTAGATGCTTCACAATTGATAAGTTTAATCGAATCAATACTTGATAGTAGTACCGCTGAAATTCCGTATTTACTGTCCGTGTTTACCTGAGGAGTTGCTGGCTTATCGTAAAAGAATTTGATGCCTTCTATTCTTATTGAACTTAAATCTTTCATTAGGAATCCAACTTTAATTTGTGGTTTTGAAGCCAATCCAGAAGCAGCTTTAACGGTTATGCGTTTTGTTACAGCAAGAGCAGTTTGTGACAGAATTGAATCACTCTGACCTAAAATAATAACATCGCCATCGACGGCGCCAGTAACTTTGGCCAATAAATCGGCTGATGTAAATACTACATATTCAGTTCCTTTTGCCATAAATGAAGCCGTCAAGAGAAAGATTGAAAGAAGTAAAGTTTTTGTTTTCATGTTGTTTTAACGTTTTAAATTTGTAATAAAAAAAGTTGATTAGTAGATTGAAATAGTTGGTGCAAATATATAAATCATCAAACATAAATACCATAGATGAATTGGTATAAAAGGTGGATTTTTTGAGAATATACAAATTCCAACTTAATTGCGAAAGTTATATAGCTATAATAGAAACAAGTCTGTCTCAAAATGTATTTTGAGACAGACTTAATAAATCAAAATATAGAACTAATTATTTTATGGCAATTTTCTGAACAGTAAATCCTTTCCTTTCAGTGCCTGCTTTTGCTATGTATATGCCTTTTGATAAATCGGATACCGAAACTGAATTTGCCAACTCCGCACTTTTGACCAATTGACCAGACAAGCTAAAAAGTTTGACATTGGTCATTTCGGATAAATTCAAAGTTCCGTCTGAATAGGTGATAGAAATGGTTGATGTTTTTGGAGCATTTAAAGCTGTTATAGCATCATAATACCAACGAGGGTCGCCGGCACTATTTTTTCCTGCGAAGTTAGTATCGATTATTTTGTAATTGCCTGCAGTGGTAGTTTGTGGAGCAGTTGAATTGTATACTGTAGGTGTTTTAAATAGCGTAGTTGAAGGGCTTGCGTAAGCAGTAAAACCAGCCAAAGCATTACTTGATGTTACCCAGTCGGAAGTTGTATATGAATTAGTCACCGTATAAGTATATCCTGTTCCACCACGGATACCTTTAGCCCCTGTAGTTGCTAATCCAAGATTTTTGCCAACAATTGTATTTGAAATGGTCAAAACGGTTGTTGTGTTCGATGCCCCTAAATCAATTAAGTACTTACCTGCACCATTTACCATATTATCAAAAGTACAATCTGATATAGTTAAAGTGCCTAGAGCAGTACCAGCTGCTACATTAAGTACCGTGCTTGGCATGCCATATATTGTTGATTTTGAAATAGTCAAATTTGTGATTACGCTGCCAGCAGCAGTAGTTACCATACCATAATCAACTATATTGCTCATTATACAATTATTAATAACAATGTTTTTGTAGGTTGTTCCAGTTGTTTGAAGTCTTATAATTCCACGGACATTTGCTATGCTACAATTGCTAAATAAAACAGTATCTACAACAGGAGTAGCGTTGGCAGATGCATTATTCAAAACGTAATTACTTGCAGGAGCTGTTTCATCTCCACCAATGATATTCAAATCCTGAAACTTCAATGAAGATGTTAGAGTAGCAGGTATCACTAAGGTTTTAATTTTAAATGTCGGTTTTGTACCATCGCCTTTCAAAGTGAGTTTTGTGATTGTAGTAGGCATTAATGTTAAATCAATTGCATTAATTCCTTGTGGATTAGTATATCCTGTTGGAACCACCAACACAATATTTGTTCCTGTTTGGTTTGATAACACGGTTGCAATGTTATCTGTTGTTCCCAAATTTATCACATCCTGTGCTTTTGTTTGAAATGAAAGTACAAGCAATAAACTTGCGATTAGAGTAATTTTTGTTTTCATGGTAGTAGTTTTATAATTTATTTTTGTGTTTAATTCATGGCACAAAAATAAGAACTACATTGAAAATGAGGTTGGAGAAATTGACTAATAAGGTGGACTTTTTGTGAGTAAGGGAATCTTTTTATGAAACGGTTTCCTGTTTCTGCAATTTCATTGAACGTTTGGATTTTCTGAAAAGTCAATACTTCAAGGTTTGATGAACTTTGCTGAAGACTGTTGACCTGAAGTAAGTAATGCAGTAACCAGATAAACACCTGAAGCAAAGGGTTGAATTGAAACACTGTTTGTATTGGAAGTCAATATGAGTTTTCCATTGTTCGAATAGATTTTCAACACTTTTATTTTTTCTCGAGCACTTACATTTATTTTACCCAACGAATCAATGTAGCTTATTTTTAAATCACTAGCTTCCAAAGTCGGAAATTGGTTTGCCGTCAATCCATCTTTATTTTGATTGGCAGTAATGTTGGCAACGATACTGTTGAGGTACACTTCAATATTCGGATATACTCCATCCACAGTAGTCAGTTGCGCGTCGGCATTGCTGTTCGGGTTCAAGCCATTGGCCGTTTCCCAACTGTCAGGCATTCCGTCTGCATCGGTGTCGGTAGGAGCAGAGGCACTTACCAAGGTTGGCCACGGTGTCCAATCGGCAGCTGCATTGTCGGGTTTAATATCCAATTCTGTATCAATAATTCCCCATTTGGGATACGATGTGCTTTTCCAGTTAATGGTGGTACTTACCGTAAGTGTTTCTATACCAATGACTGTCCCCGCTGGATAAGTTACCGTTCCCAATCCGTTATATTTTGATAGTCCTTTGAAGGCAGCCGTTCCAGTAGCGGTTTCGTTGAGGATGCGTGTGTCGTGAGAGTCGCGATGCAAACAGCAACCTACATAAGCCAGCACTTTTTCGTAGGCTGTCTGTGCCGAATGGGTAGTAATTGTTCCTGTTGGGAATGGAAGTGTGGCTTTCAACGCCACTTTTTCTGCTTCTGAAATTCCATAAGATGTTGCTATTTGGTTATAAACACCATACGTCCAGTTATCATCTGTAGCATTGGCACAAATGATTTTATCGGCCGTTGAACTTGTAGATCCATCCACAAAGTTTCCATCAATATAAAACTTACCCCACACATCGTTAATTGGGTAGAATCCATCGGTGGTTGGTAGTGCGGTTTTCTTGTCTATTGCACAAATGCGCGATCGGTTATTCCCGGTGGCAGTGGCAAGTCCGGGCTTGTAATAGTTATTCACAATGTTTACTTTCATGGCTTCACCACCATAGCAACCCACACCGCCCCAGTTATAAATCACATTGTTGCGCATATCGGTGGTGTCTACTCCTTGCGTGGTGGTAGCTGAGCCAAAACGTGGTGTACGACTGTCATTATTGGCTATCAGATTGTGATGAAAACTGGCATTCTTCCCGCCCCAAATACCACCATAACCATGTGGTCCTTTCGAGTGTTTTGCCAATCGCAAACTTTCAGCAATGATGCACCATTGCAAAGTGGTATTTTCAGTTCCATAGATTGAAACACATTCGTCGGTACTCCAGCTCATGGAACAATGGTCAACAATAATGTTGGCATAACCTCGCGAGCCGAGCACATCTGCGCCATCAGCACTAGTAATATATTCCTGACCCATGCGAAAACGGAGATAACGGACAATCACATTGTTGGCTGAAATGGTAATGGGGAATCCGCCTACGCAAATGCCATCGCCGGGTGCTGATTGCCCTAGAATGCTTACATTTCCTTTCGAAATTGAAAGATTGGAGGTGAGCATAATTGTTCCACCGACTTTAAATAGAATGATTTTGGGACTGGCCGTTTGACCCAGACACCAACGCAATGAACCTTCGTGGGTTGTTGAATTTCCTGTATTTACATCTGTGGTATTCGTGACAAAATAAACAGTTCCGCCACGGCCGCCGGTAGTATATCTTCCGAAACCTTCAGCCCCCGGAAAAGCCGGAAGTTGAGCTGCCAATGAAACTGAAACAAGTAAGCAATTGATTGATAAATAGATACTACGTAATGAAGTTTTCATGTGTGTTTGATTTTTAGTCTAATATTCTACGAATTGGGAAACTACTTACTCTCATGAAACAAATGAAGAATAGCACGCGATCCCGATAGCTATAGGGGATTGCGGAATTAACTGATTTAATACGGATTAGAAAAAAGGCACGCATTTTGATTTCAATCCTAAGATCAATTTACGAAGTAAATTTAAAATCCGTTTTTTTTATCAGCTACATCAGCTACATCAGCGTTCTATTCTTAGTTCTTTTGTTTCATTACATTTTTTGTCCTGTTTTTCAGGAATGGGATGCTACCAACTACAATCTACCATCTATATCCCATTTTCTTTTAACCAAGCATTCAGTATTGGCATCCACATTGCTGTAGAACCAGGGCTTGTGGTCAAGTTTAAAGCATGACCACCATGCGGAAAAATATGCAACGAAGCTTCCACGCCTTTTTCTCTCAATGCTGTGTAAAAGAAAACACTGTTGAGCGACGGAACACTTTTATCATCATTGGCATGAAAAAGAATGGTGGGTGGCGTTTTTTCGGTAACGTGCAGTTGGGTGGAGAAACGATTAATCATTTCTGTAGAAGCATCTTTCCCCAACAAATTTTCACGCGAGCCTTTGTGTGCGTAGGGGTCAGCAAGCGTGATAACTGGTGAAAGTAACACCATAAAATCTGGTCGGAATGCGTATTTGTAAATCGAATCATTCACTTCGGTAAAATCATCTGTAAATACTCCCAATGATGCCGCCAAATGTCCACCAGCTGAAGTTCCGAAAACGCCAATTTTATTGGCAGCGTAACCATATTTGGAAGCAAGCGACCGCATCATTTTAATGGCGCGTTGTCCATCTTGCAACGGTCCAATTTCGCGCTGCTTCAAATCCGGACTTACCGGCAATCGGTATTTCAATACGAAAGCAGTTGCACCAATGCTGTTGAAGTATTTCGCAATCTGAGAGCCACTTACAACGTGTGCCAATCGGGTGTAACCACCACCTGGAATAATCAGTACGGCGAAACCACGGTTTTCTTCCTTCGATGGTGTGTACACTTCGATATTCGGATGGGCCACCACAAACTGTCGTTCGTTTGCAATGCTGTCTTTCATCACAAGGTGCTTGCTGTTCGGCATTTTGCCTTTTTCCCAAAGCGGAATTACTTGTTGCGCTGCAGCCGCCATTGTGAATAATACTACCCAAAGCAGCGAGAGGATTTGTTTCATTACCATAGATTTAATGCGATTGGTTATCGGCATCAAAAATACAGTATATAATTTAGAACAAGGTAGACAAATTGGTATTTATGATAAAGATATTGGTATTAATGGGCGAGATAGGATACTGTAATCGTAATTTTTAGACCACAACCCCCAAATGGTAGCTAAAGTCCCAGTCTGCGAGGATTATTGGCACAGTGAAACTGTAATTATTAAATATGCAATTCACATGGAAGTGACAGCTTTATTATTCAGCTCCAGCTACCATTAAATAAAAACAATATATACACATAATCATTAATTATAATGGTCTTATTTATGGCAATCAAACTAATATAAATGCATAGTAAATGCATAGTATATGCATAGCAAAAGTAAACGTTATAATAACTAATACATAGGCTTCGTGTGGTCGGCACGACCCAACATGAAGCCCATGTTGCGC
>JBAXAD010000213.1:0-6499 GCA_037142715.1 Paludibacter sp.
AAATAAGTATGTCAAAACAAAACACAATAAAACAATCCTTTTCATTATCTGGTAAAGGACTTCATTCTGGATTAGAAATAACGCTAACATTTTCACCAGCAGGCGTTAACCACGGTATAAAAATTAAACGAGTGGATATGCTTGATACACCCATAATGGATGCATTGGCAGAATATGTAACTGATACCACCCGTGGAACTGTGCTGAAAAAAGGCGAAATGCAGGTTAGTACCATTGAACATGCCATGTCTGCACTGTACGCTTTGGGTATTGACAATTGTTTATTGGAAGTGGATGCACCGGAATTTCCAATACTCGATGGCAGTTCAAAATTCTTTGTTGAAGGAATTCTAAATGCTGGTATTGAAGAACAAACAGCTGAAAAAGATTATTACATTGTTCGTAAAAAAATAGAACTTAGCATTCCCGAAACTGGTGCTAAAATAACATTGCTCCCCGATGATACTTTCAGTGTCGACGTTCATATTGGATTCAAATCTTCTGTTTTGAACAATCAATTTGCAAGTATGTCATCACTCGATGAATACATTGAACAGATTTCTACTGCGCGCACCTTTGTTTTTGTTCGTGAAATTGAGCCATTGGTCAATTTGAATTTGATTAAAGGCGGTGATTTAAAAAATGCTATTGTTATTTACGATGTATTAAAAACACAGGAAGATTTAGATAATTTGGCTGATTTGATGGAGCAACCGCACCATGATGCCACAAAATTAGGTTACCTTAGCGGCGAATTAAAATTTGACAACGAACCAGCGCGTCATAAATTATTGGATGTGATTGGTGATTTGTCATTGATTGGAAAACCGATTCGTGGAAAAGTAATTGCCACATATCCAGGTCACAAAATCAATACAGATATAGCCAAACTTATTCGTAAAGAACTTAAAAAACAAGAACTTCAAGCACCTGTATACGATGACACCATTCCTCCAGCAATGGATGTGAATGCCATCAAAAAATTACTTCCACACCGTTGGCCATTTTTGATGGTTGACAAGATCATTGATATACGTGAAAATGTAATTGTGGGTGTAAAAAATGTTACTGCGAATGAAACTTTCTTCATGGGTCATTTCCCTGAGGAGCCAGTAATGCCGGGCGTTCTAATTGTTGAGGCGATGGCTCAAACAGGTGGATTATTGGTACTCAATTCGGTGGAAGAGCCAGAACGCTATTCAACTTATTTTTTAAAGATCGACAGCGTAAAATTCCGACAGAAAGTGGTACCCGGCGACACATTAATTTTCCATTTGGAAATGCCGGAACCCATGCGTAGGGGTTGTGCACTTATGAAAGGTCATGCTTTTGTAGGTGGTAAAATAGTATGTGAAGCCGAATTTATGGCGCAAATAGTAAAGAACAAATAAAACAATTTCTATCCCAATGAAATGGGATTTAACAACAATAAGACATGAAACAGCCTCTAGCTTACGTACACCCAGATGCAAAAATTGCACCTACTGTAGTTATTGAACCATTTGTAACCATTGATAAAAACGTTATAATTGGGGAGGGTACACGTATTGGTTCTAACGTAACCATTTTGGAAGGTGTAAGAATCGGTAAGAACTGCGTTATTTTTCCAGGTGCAGTCATTGGTGCCGTTCCGCAAGATTTGAAGTTTAAGGGCGAAGATACATTGGCAATTATTGGTGATAATACCACCATCCGTGAGTATGTAACCATCAATAGAGGCACTGCAGCAAAAGGCAAAACAGTGGTTGGCAACGATTGTTTGATAATGGCCTACTGTCACGTAGCACACGATTGCATTGTGGGCAACAATGTTATTATGGGCAACTCCACACATTTGGGTGGTGAAGTGGTGATAGCCGATCATGCTATTTTAAGTGCTGGTATTTTGGTTCATCAATTCACACACATTGGTTCACATGTTATGATTCAAGGTGGTGCTAAGGTGAATAAAGACGTTCCTCCGTTTGTAAAAGCGGGTCGTGACCCACTTTCTTATGCTGGAGTGAACTCCATAGGATTGCGTCGCCGTGGTTTCACCAACGAACAAATACGTGATATTCAGGACACTTATCGCTATTTGTACCAATCGGGAATGAATACCTCACACGCTATCGAACGCATTGAAGCTGAATTGCCAGCAACAAAAGAACGTGATGAAATAATACTTTTTGTACGCAATTCTCCACGTGGCATTATCAAGGGATATTTTGAATAGGTAGAGAAGAACCCCTAGCCCCTAAAGGGGAATTATGCAAGTTCACTTTACCTTAACTTTGAGTCAAGGAAATAATAAAAAGAATAAAATAACCAATACTAACTTAGTTCCCCTTTAGGGGCTAGGGGCCAATACATTATGGAAAGTAATAACGAAGAAGCACCAAAGAAAAGCTTGAATTTTATTGAAGCTTTTGTTGAGCAAGATTTGAAAGATGGTAAAAATGGCGGACGTATTCAAACACGTTTCCCACCAGAGCCAAATGGATACTTGCACATTGGTCATGCCAAGGCAATATGTCTGGACTTTGGAATTGCAAAAAATTATGGTGGCATTTGTAACCTACGTTTTGATGATACCAATCCGGTAAAAGAGGATGTTGAATATGTTGACTCAATAAAAGAAGACATACAATGGCTTGGTTACCAATGGGAAAACATCTATTACGCTTCTGATTATTTTCAACAACTTTGGGATTTGACCATCGAATTTATCAAACAAGGTAAAGCATACATCGATGAACAATCGGCCGAAACCATTGCCAAACAAAAAGGAACACCTACTGTAGCGGGTATCGAAAGTCCATTTCGCAACCGTCCTATTGAGGAAAATCTTGCATTGTTCCAAAAAATGAATAGTGGTGAAGTGCCTGAAGGTGCCATGATTTTGCGTGCCAAAATTGATATGGCATCCTCCAACATGCACTTTCGCGATCCTATCATGTATCGTGTAATCAACTCGCACCCACACCATCGCACTGGTTGGACATGGAAAGCATACCCAATGTACGATTATGCGCACGGCCAATCTGATTATTTTGAAGGAGTTACACATTCGCTTTGCACCTTGGAATTTGAAGTGCATCGTCCGTTATACGACTGGTTTATCGACCAGTTCAGAGATTCCGATTACCGCCCACGTCAAATAGAATTTAACCGTCTAAACATCACATACACCGTGATGAGCAAGCGCAAAATGCTACAATTGGTGCAAGAAGGACTGGTGAGCGGATGGGATGACCCTCGCATGCCTACCATTTGTGGATTGCGTCGTCGCGGCTATACGCCGCAAGCATTGCATAATTTTATCGACAAAATTGGCTATACCAAAGTAGAAGGCATGATAGATGTGGGCTTATTGGAACACACCGTGCGTGAAAGTTTGAACAAAACAGCCTATAGAATGAATGCAGTGATTGACCCTGTGAAACTGATTATTACCAACTATCCTGACGGACAAGTGGAAATGATGGAAACGGTGAATAACCCCGAAGATGAGGCCGCAGGAACACGCGAATTGGCGTTCACCAGAGAATTGTGGATAGAACGGGAAGATTTCATGGAAGAAGCACCCAAAAAGTACTTCCGTATGACGCCAGGACAAGAAGTGCGACTAAAAAGTGGTTATATTGTAAAATGTACGGGTTGCAAAAAAGATGCAGAAGGTAATATTGAAGAAATATACTGCGAATATGACCCACAAACCAAAAGTGGCATGCCCGAAAGCAACCGCAAAGTGAAAGGAACGCTCCATTGGGTATCTGCAACACACTGCCTAGATGCAGAAGTGCGCTTGTACGACCGTCTTTTCAGCATAGAAAATCCGGCAGCCGACGAAAGAGACTTCCGTGAATTGATAAACCCGAATTCGCTCAAAGTACTCACCAACTGCAAGGTAGAAACTTGGCTGAAAGATGCCAAACCAATGGATCACTTCCAATTCCAACGCATTGGATATTTCAATGTAGATTTGGATTCAACCACCGAGAAATTAGTTTTCAATAGAACCGTATCATTGAAAGATAGTTGGGCTAAAGAAATGGCTAAATAAACAACCGCTGAATAAACAACCGCTGAATAATTTAAAAACCGCTGCAAAGAATTGCAGCGGTTTTTTTTTATTAGAGTATATTCACATTATCATTTCAAAACCACCCAATTCTGAATTGTATCCGATGAAATAAATAATTCACCACTGCATGAAAGGGGATTTGCATCACGTTTGGCTTTTGAAATAATTAGGTCAGATCGGGATGAAATGCCAAGCGTTACATATTGATTAAAAACCGAATCCGTGATTACGTCAAAATACGAAACCATTCGTCCTTGTCGTGTAGGGTCATTCACTATTACAGATATATCGGAGTTGGTTTCCCTACCAACATGGGTCCCCAATAATTCTCCTGCCACTACTTTATCATTAATATTACGCTGCAATGATGGATTTACATGAAATACAGAAAAGCGGAATGCTGGATAATCGTCGGAAGCGATTTCGTATTTTGTACCTGCCCACTCCTGCTCCACCCTTGTAAAATATCCAGTAACGGGAGAATAAATTTTCACAGTTGTCCAATCCACATCTTCGCGGGGTACGAAATAATGTTTCATGCTTCTGCAATGTTCAGTGGCATCGGAATAATCATGTCCCTCTGACGATCTGAATTTGGAGATACGATAAATTTTGCTGAGCTCAATATAATTCGTTTTCACAAACTTGGGAATTCCATCTTGGTCTATGTCCCAAATATCCGATTTGGGTGTGGGCTCTTCGGATTCCTTGGTACTGCAGCTTATGGATATTGGCAGTAGAAACAAGATGAGACAGTACAATAAACCGTTTCTTTTCATGACTGCATGTTTTTTATTGAAGTAAATGATTTATCATTTTTAAAAACATCTATAAAAAACAGAAATGAGCAATAAATTACTGATTGAGAATCAAAGTTAATCTATTGATAATAACAATATATGACTCAGTTTTGTTTATTTAGTCCAATTACTCAAACAGAATTAATAGCTTCAACATTCACATCATTATTTTAGCTAAAATGAGTTTTTCCTATAAACTTATAGAATTGTTGAATTGTTTTATAATTGACTGACACTTAAGAATTAACCTCCTAAATTTAAACAAAATGAAAAATGTAGGTTCAATTGCTTCGCTACTTTTTGTGGTGATAGCAGGTATTGGATTTGGATTGGCTTTTGCCATTAGCAGCGATTTATCAACTGCAGCAAGTAGTTCTGTAATGATTATTTTTTTAATTATTGCAAGTCTTGTAGCCGGCGCCACAAAAGTTGCCAACCAATGGACAAGGGCCATTGTACTTCGGTTGGGAAAGTTCCACTCTCTGCAAGGTCCTGGCATTTTCTTTATTATTCCCATTATCGATTACATACCTTACTGGATTGACATTCGGGTAATTAGCACATCATTTAAGGCTGAAAAAACACTTACAAAAGATACCGTTCCGGTAGATGTGGATGCAGTGCTTTTCTGGAAAGTGGTGGACCCTAAAAAGGCAGCCTTGGATGTGGCCGACTACTACAGCGCCATCAGTTGGGCATCGCAAACGGCATTGAGGGATGTGATTGGAAAAACCATGTTGGCAGATATGCTGGAAGGCAGGGATAAAATCAGTGCACTTTTGCAGATTATTATTGACGAACGAACAGAACCTTGGGGCATCAACGTGATTTCGGTAGAAGTGAAAGATGTTCTTATTCCTCAAGGTTTGGAAGCAGCCATGTCAATGCAGGCACAGGCAGAACGTGAACGGCAAGCCCGTGTGATTTTGGGCGATTCGGAACGTCAAATTGCAAGCATGTTTGACGATGCTTCCAAAACTTACGCCGATAATCCAACCGCTTTTCACCTGCGCGCCATGAACATGCTGTATGAAGGCTTGAAAACCAATTCAACGATTGTGATAGTTCCAAGTACAGCTGTTGAAAGTATGGGACTGGGCGGATTGACTGGTACTGTGGCATTGACAAAAGTAATACAAAATGAAAACGCCGCGAAATAGAAACTTGGGAAATGAAACACACTATGAAAAGCAACCTGATTCACGAAGACAGAAAGCCGGATGTGGCTGGGCAGTTTTATCCGGCTCAGCCCGAAAAATTGCAGTTAGAAGTGGCAAAATTGTTTGCAATGGCCGTACCCAAGAAACATCAGCAGGTGAGGGCAATTATTTGTCCTCACGCTGGATATGTTTATTCGGGTAAAATTGCAGCATCGGCATTCAACCAAATAGATGGAGAAGTGAACTACCACAGGGTTTTTCTGATTGCATCTTCTCACCAAGAGTACTTTGAAAAAGCTTCGGTTTATTGCGAGGGCGATTATATTATGCCTTATGGAAAGGAAATTGTGGACGAAGTGTTTGGCAAAAAATTGGTGGAGCAGTACCCAGAAACGTTTACTGCCAATAGCGCACCTCACCAAAATGAGCACAGTGTGGAAGTGCAATTGCCTTTTTTACACCATATAATGAAA
>JBAXAD010000214.1:0-6486 GCA_037142715.1 Paludibacter sp.
TTATGATTATATTATTCAAGAAAATTAAAACAAATAAAAAGTCAAGATGACTTCATCATTAAAAAACCGAAGTAAACTATTGCTTCGGTTTTTTTAACAAACACTATCTTAATTGTAAATAGGTATAATTTCCATTATTTTTAATTGCTTTATCTCTTAAAAGTAACAGTTTTGTAAAGGAGAAAGGGTAATTTTACATAAGCTAGGTGATACTTTGTCAAATCTCCGCATAAAATGATTACCTTAAACAATGTAATATATTACTCAAAAATTAATTTAAAATGGAAATGGAATTAGAACTTGAACTGATGAATCTTGAACCTGAGGAAAATGTAAATAATATTATATCTGACTCTCTGAACCTATATGTTGCTCAATCTAAAGCCTACACGCTTAAAAATATTCAAGTGATCCAAATAATGATAAAATTGCGATTTTCCCGTATTAAAAATAATTATGGAAAGGTATATACCACTACATCCAACGGCAATCAGATTACTGTAACGCGGTATGAAGATGAAGTTGTAAGATAAAATCTATAAGTGACAAAAGAGAAATAAATCTGATAAGGTTTTTATAATCTTTAAGTTCAAGTTGGTAGTGAAATTTACACTTGCAAAATACTAATTGAATAAAAGAAGCTATATTTCTGATTCTAAATCCTAAGCAAACTATTGATTAAGATTTTTTATTTAGCAGTATCGTAATGTTGCATACATATTTGTGAAACCTAATATAACTACATTTGTGGCATGTTTATTTGCTATTTCACAAACAATTTAATTCAAAACTTTTATGAAAAAGACAGTTTCAACAGAATCAATTTCAGCCTTATTTGTCGTAAAATCATTGTTTTTCAGATTGATAGTTATACTGTTTCTTTATTTTGTTTATTCTCAACCGAATTTTCTTTAGATAAAGTCTCTTTTGCTTGAAGCAGCGCAGTTCGCTCATTATCAGAAAGTGTAGGATAGGTCATGTTCAATTTTTTTAATTCCTCACAAATAATACTACCAATAGTGTACCGGGTAAACCATTTTTCATCAGCCGGAATAATGTACCAAGGTGCATTTGGGGTGCTGGTATTCACAATAGCATCTTCGTAGGCCGACTGGTAGGCATCCCAATGCACCCTTTCTTTTAAATCGTCGGTTGAAAATTTCCAGTTTTTGGTAGGGTCGTCTATTCTGTCCAGAAACCGTTTCTTTTGCACATCTTTGGATACATTCAAAAAGAATTTTAGAATAATGGTGTCGTTTTCCGTGAGGTTCTTTTCAAATCGGCAAATTTGTTTATATCGTTTTTGCCAAAACGATTTGTTTACGTCTTTCAAATCATTTATATCAATGTGCTTTTCGTTTAAAATATACTCAGGATGCACCTTGGTTATCAATAGGTTCTCGTAATGCGACCGGTTGAAAATGCCGATTTCCCCTTTGGCGGGCAAAGCCACATAATGCCGCCACAAGTAGTCGTGGTCCAATTCAATGGTGGAGGGCGACTTAAAGTTGGTTACTTTTACTCCTGCCGGATTTACCCCTGACATAATGTGCTTGATGGTGCCGTCTTTACCAGCTGCATCCATGGCTTGAATTACAATTAATACTGCACGACGGTTCTCGGCATACAATACATCTTGCAATTTCGACAATTCCAATATGTCTTCTTGAATCTGAAGTTCAGCTTCTTCCTTTTCAATTTTTTTGTTTTTAAATTCAGTTGCATAGTCCGATAACTTAAACTTATTACCGTCTTCTACTTTAAATTTCTCAATGTCTTTCTTGTTCATAATCATCTGTTAGAGTGATGTGGTTTTGATTTATTATATCTTTACATACTTCAATGAAGTTTTCTTTTTCATTTCTAAAATGCTCAATTCGTTGGTCTTTTTCAACTTCAAATACAGTTGTTTTTTCATCAATAATCAATGCTTTTTCTCGATAGAACCTTGTGATTCCATTGATTAAAACTTCGCAGTCCTGAATTTCACCAAGCTCATCTTGGTAAGTTTTTAGCTTTTCCAATTTGTCTGCATCAATTTCTTCGATATAGGATAGTACTTCAACCGTGTAACGAAATTTCTTGAATGCAATTCTGATTTTGTGAATGTCTTCTGCTTTCTCTAATGTTGGTATTTGAGTTTTTGCAATGAGTTTGTTGAGATTATTCTCAACTTTGCTATGTACTTTCTTGTCAATTTTGGAAGTATTCACCTTGTTGCTTTTTAATGAAGGAAACTCAACCACTTTCTTTTTAGAAAACCTGGTTACCTTCTTTATGTATTTTAGCTCAAGTTCTTTTAAATGTTGCAAGTATTCAATCCACTCTTGCGGGTGCTCCATTTTTTCAAGTTTCAAAATCTGAACCTGAACGTCACGTAGTTTTCCGAATAACTCAAAGGCTAGTTCTCCATATTTTACTTTGGAAGGATTGATTTTATAAAAACGAAGAATGGGAAAAACGCGCCTCAATATGACTCTTTTATCATGAATTTCATTTTCGGTGGTTTCAGCTTCAATTTTATGAAACTTCTTGACCAACTTGTTGTAATGCTTTCCAATACGTTTCATGACATCCTACTTTTGTGAATTATAATCCATTTTCAGATTAGGTAATGATGAATTGCAAAGTTAATAGTTAAAGTTTATAATAACCAATACTTGCATAATTCTCCGCCAGCTGGCGGACTAGGGGCTCTTTTTCGTATTTTTTATTTTTATTCCCAATTCTTTGAGCGTTTTCTTAAATCTTTTTCTGTGAGAAACCTCCATTGGAAAGTTATAGAGCGAGTTTTGAAGTACATCGGCATCCTTCAATAATTCGCTGTATTTGTCATGTTTCGTTTTCTTGTCACTGTGATTATAAATTGAATTTCTAACAATCTGTATCTCAGCATCGGTAAACAAATTTAATTCTTTCAATAAGTTTTCTGCCTCATTGGCTCCCAACATGGCATGTTCTTTTACGTAACAACATTTGTAGGTATGTATGTCATGCAACATGCCCATGATTGTGCATAATTCTACATCTAAACCTCTTTTAATTGCCAGGAGAGTGCAATTTTGAGTTACTCCATATAAATGCACAAAACCATTACGACGTTCATCAATATCAGGTTGATTGACTAAAATTGTATCTATTTCAGTTCTCACTAGTTCTATTCTGTTCATAATGTCGTTATTTATTTCATTTATAACATTTTGTTAAACAAATAGTTCTGGATTGAAAGTAAATTTTAGTGATTTTGATATATGTTAGTGTAATGCGGAAATAATTTTCATGTTCAAATTCAGTAATATTGAAATTGGTTTGAAAAGGATGTTTTTTTAGTCTACCATTTACTCCTTTGTGATTTTTTTCACGATTACTCCTTTATCTGTAATAATATGAGCCAGATAAATTCCATTAGGTAAATGACTAAGATTAATTTTTTGCTGCTTCGTTTTTATAATACTTTTTCCAGAGTTTGAATAAATATCAATTCCTCGAACATCAATGCCATCAACGTATACTTCAGATTTTGTTGGATTGGGATAAATAGAATATAGGTTTCCCGATTTTACTTCATTAATAGCCGTATTAGTTGGAATCCATTGTATTGAAATATCCTTAAAATTAGTCAGATTAAGGGGTGAAAGGGTACTTTCTATTGGTCCCTTAATGAATGAATATGAAGTAAAAGGACCTTGGTATGCTTCGTCAGTAAACTCTATACAAACTGTGTAATTTCCATCCATAAGTACTGATTTGGTAGAACTGGTTCCATCCCAAGTGCAGGTTCTATGTCCATAAGTATTCTGAGTTGCTCCCGTTATTGCATCTACAACATTATAAGTGCCTTTAGTAACAGCTTTCCATTTATAAAGATCATATTGTCTTGAATTAACTAGTGCTAGTAAGGTTTTTACAAAATTCCCATTGCTATCAGATATCCAAATTGCCATAACATTTGACGGTGAATATCCCTCCAATGTTCCCTGATTTGTAGTGATATTTACTGTTAATGATCCATTAGTAAAAGCATTGTTTGACAACTCTACTGATTTTTGGGCATTAGCCAGTACGACTATTGCGAAAAGAGAAATAGATAAAAGTATTTGTTTCATATTCTAATTAATAATATTATTGATGTAGTAAATTTTAATTATAGATTTTTTTTATTCCGTAAACTTTTGATTGAAAAGTAAAATTCCTATATTCATTCCTACATTCCATTTACTTCCCGCTGAGCTGAAATAGTTTACAAACATGCTAGCAGTAGCCATTCTGAAATTGTATACCAACGATGTTTCAGACATAAATTGAGAATTGAAAAATGGCTTGGAGTAGGAGGGAAGATTGTTTTCAATACATATAATGCCTTTGTAGGGTTCAAACCAATAGAATTCTGTTCGTACATGAAGTTGATTCGAAATGTTGTAAATCGGTTTTAAACCAATGGCTGCAAATTGATTGGCACTAAAAGCACCATTAAAAACAGCTCGACTATAAGGCGTGGGCTGGAATGCCGGAGCCTGAATTATTGAAACTGTGTAGTTTTGTAGTAACTTTCGAGTGGAGATATTTACTTCAACACAAGTTCCAAGTGTGAATTGCCGGGTTAAAGGGAAATAATGTTCCATTTTTGTTCTGTACTGAAGCCATAAATCCATTTTTCCGTTAATGTTCTGGTTTGGATAAATGTCTGATTTGAAAGTTTCTTCACCTCCTATGAGTTGAAGTTTGGTGGAATAATTGAACCCTTTTGTGGGATGCATTAAATTGTTTAACGTGTTACTTTCAATGTTTCCAAATACACTTCCTAAATAAAAATGACCATTGTCATTGAAATTGGAAGAATAATGTACATTGCTTTCCGAACTGTAATCGTCAGATATTGAGCCATAACCTGTTCCAATTTCGAATCGGGTATTCATAGTTACTGGAAATCCGAAATGAATTTTTGCATACGCTTCATTTTGCGAAAAATAAGCAGTTCTGTTTTCGATTGTATAATCGAATTTATGAAATAATAAATCAACTTTAATATAGTGTTTTATTTGTGACGGTATTTCAATTCTTGTCCCTAACCTCAAGCTATTGTACATTTGACCAATTTGAGCATCGATATAAGCTGTTTGGGATTTATTGGTGAGTGAATGGTAATTGATCCCAACATAGGCTTGATTGCAATTTGATGACGAGACATTACCTCCAAGCAAAATTTTTAAATGATTTTTGGCCTCTACTTTTAGATTCAAATCAAAAATACCGCTTTCAGGATTGTATTTTGCATGTGGAATAACTTCTGAAATTGCATCATCCGAAATTAATTTGAAATATGATTCCTTAAAATTATTCATGTCAAAAGTTTTCTTTTTTCTGTAAAAATAGTCTTTTATGTATTTTCGTTGAAGGCTATCAACTCCTTCAACAATTGTATTTTGGAATGCTAATTCATGAAAGCGATTTCGGAAATTTTGCCTTTTTTTTGTCAATTCTTTGTAGGATTTATGACGAGGAATGTGCGCCCTTATTTCATTCAAATGTGCCATTGTGGAATCATATCCAATCTTAACCAATTCATTTACTTTTGAGAAATCGAAGGTGTTGATACTTTTTAAATCAAAATTGAGTAAAAATCCTTTTGATGTGGCTAGCGAATAATCCGTCGAGTGAATAATCATATTCTGAAGTTGATTTACTACGTCTATTTTGTCGGGTTTTGCCGGATTATATGCAACTACACTGCCAATTATATAGTCCGGATCAAAGTCCTTTTGCATAATATCCACAGGAAAATTGTTGTAAATACCGCCGTCGAAAAGCAATTGGTTATCAATTTCAATGGGTTTAAATATGAACGGAAATGTAGTGGACGCACGAATGGCATCGCCCAACTCGCCCTTACGAAAAATGACCGATTTTTTGTTATAAATATCTGAAGCTACACACCGAAAAGGTACAAATAGATTGTCGAAATTACTTTCTGCAAGTGCATTGGCTTGAGCAGTCAATGGAACAAATGCAAAATTCATTTGGT
Source organism: Paludibacter sp. (assembly GCA_037142715.1). Taxonomy (GTDB): domain Bacteria; phylum Bacteroidota; class Bacteroidia; order Bacteroidales; family Paludibacteraceae; genus Paludibacter. The sequence continues at coordinate 6,023 of JBAXAD010000214.1, forward strand.
GAGGTGACACCAAATTTGTTGGTAATAGAAAGGAATTTAAATCGATTGAAAAGTTTTTGTCAACACGGAATTTTAATGCTAAAATTCCAGGGTTTGAATTGTCACTGTTATAATAAAACTGATTTTTCCAACTCGTTTCGCCAGATGTCCAGCTTTTAAAATCATCAGATTTAATGACTTGTATCATTTCTGAGGGTGTCATTCCCATGGCGTACATTCCACCAATGATTGCCCCTATCGAAGTCCCTGTAATGTAATCTATCGGAATTTCGTTTTCCTCTAACGCCTTAATGATACCAATGTGGGCGATGCCTGGTGCTCCACCACCACTTAGTACAAGTCCAAGTTTCTGAGCAGGTAAATTCTGAAAAGTAATAATCAGAATTATTATAAACAAAAATCGATTTATCAATCAATGTCGTTTAGTTAGTGTTTCATTATAACTTCTTGTAATTCATCGAGTA
>JBAXAD010000215.1:0-6408 GCA_037142715.1 Paludibacter sp.
AAATTTCATTACATAATAAATCAGCTACATAAAAAAAAAGGATTTCATATTAAATGAAATCCTTTTTTGTGTCCAGTAGAAATTAAAATGGTTTATAAAGTTTATTGACCTGCTTTAAAATTTAAAGTTTTTGCAGGCCACTGATAACTGCCTGGTTTTATTGTAATAAAAATATCTGAATATTCCGAAACTTGTAGCCGTACCACTCCAGGGGATAATTCTTTATCAGGAATCAACGAATTGAAATTCAGTGACGTCAACAGGCTATACGCTGTTGCTCCGCCTTCAATTAGAAAATCCTTTATTGTGCATTTTTCGTACAGTTTTTTCACTACATAATTCATTCTTTGTTTCAGAATGGTTGAACTATTGGTAAACTGAATATTTTTATCAGAGATGGAGAGTGCCAGCATTCGCTTTTCGTTCCAACTATCCGTCAGTTTTTTCAACCATTCATCCATAACATTATTCTCAATTTTCTCTTGCAACATAGATTCAGGGAATGAGTATACGGGACAATCCATTTCGCGCATTTGTTCTAGAAACCGTCGACTTTCGGGATGCGTACTTCCCGAAATGAGTAAGAAATCTTGAGAGATTGGTTTAGACAATAAGTCCTGTGAAGGTTTAGAAATACCTTTATGTAGTAATACTTGCTCAAAGAAAGCTGCACTTCCACACATCAAAGTCTTTTCATTATATAATTCTACACAGTTTATAAGATCTTCTAAACTAGTACAATCCGGAATGTAAATTCCTCCCTCATCTAATGATTGAATGTTTCCAGAAATTATTACGATGGTATTTTTACTATGAGATGTTCGTTGAGAAACTAATAATTGGACATTAGAAGTTTTGGCAGGAAAATCAGGATCGATTGAAAAGCCCGTATTCTCGAGTAATTCGTTGCCAACATAATAAATTCCCTGTCTGATAATCCGTTCTGTTGCTGGATTTGCAGGTTGAAGCAAAACGGTTTTCTTATCGCTAACTTCCATCAATGCCGACAATTCAGTCAGTATAAAACCCCTTAAAACCGAATCACACTTTTTAAAAACGAAGGAATCTGGACATGTATAAATTTCTATTGCCAACTTTTTATGTAGATCAAAAGCTTCAAGTTCAGTTGCAGAACGACTATCCGTTGCAATGATACGCACATCCGTCGTTGTGTTTGGTACTGAATCAATACCAAACGCAACTTTCAATCCATAGCGCAAGCAAACACCGGCAATTTCAGCTGCTCCGGTTAAGTCATCTGCAATAACGATGACCCCTAACCCCTGAAGGGGAACTAAGTTAGCTTCGTTTTGTGTATTTTTTCCTGAAATCACTTATTAATAATTAAAAAATCAATACTAAACCAGTTCCCTTTTAGAGTTTAGGTGTATTTTTCCTGTGTTTTGCCATAATAATGGCATAATCAATGGCAATCAACATGGCGTCGTGCGACGCAATTCCTCTTCCGGCAATTTCAAAAGCTGTTCCATGATCCACTGAAGTGCGAATGATGGGAAGCCCCAACGTGATATTTACACCTTTCACGCTTTTCATCGTTTGCTTCTCGTTATCCCATTGAAAGCCTTCTAGTTTGAACGGAATATGACCCTGGTCATGATACATGGCCACACAGCCATCATATTTGCCCTGAACGGCTTTCACAAACATCGTATCGGGCGGTATGGGGCCTTCAACAGTGAATCCCATGGCAATCGCCTCATTGATGGCCGGAATAATATCCGTAATTTCTTCGTCGCCAAACAATCCATTTTCACCGGCATGTGGATTCAATCCGGCAACGGCAATTCTAGGTTTTGGAATTCCAAATTGTATGCATGCATCATTCAGTAACTTAATCACTTCCAACACCCTCGACTTGGTGCACAAATCACAGGCTTTCCGTAGCGAAACGTGCGTAGTGGCATGAATCACCCGCAGGTTTTCATCGGCCAACAACATGGCGAATTTGGCAGTATTGGTATAATGAGCATAAATTTCGGTGTGACCTGAGTATTTATGTCCTGCTTTGTGGATGGATTCTTTGTTAATAGGTGCCGTTACGGTGGCGTCAATTTCATCCGCCAATGCCAAATCAATTACTTTTTTTACTGCCGCAAAAGCAGCATGGCCCGACATGGCAGAAACTTCTCCCAACTTCAAATCTCCCAGTACTACGTTTTTTAGATCCAGTACATCCACACAGCCATGTTCAAATTTGGCTTCAGCAACAGATTCAATGGCATTGATTTGTAATTGATACCCCAAACTTTCATTCGTTTGTCTCAAAACGTCTGCATCGCCCACAACCAAGGGCTGGCAACGTTCGTAGACATTGGCAATTGATAATGCTTTTAAGCAAATTTCGGGTCCAATTCCGGCTGGATCACCCATTGATATTCCTATAATTGGTTTCATTTAGAGTAGTTTTTTATAAATTTCTATTGCATCTTTTCTAGTAACAATCCGCGGATTATTATTCAGCAAACGCGTTACATTCATGGCAATATCAGCCAGTTCCGGCAAAATATCCAGGGTAATTCCAATATCAGACAATCGCTGTGGAATGCCGCATGCTTTCGATAATTCCTGTAAAAATTCAATACCTGCCAAAGCTGTAGCTTCATCGGTTGCTTGTGGTTTTATTCCCAAAGCCAAAGCCACGGCGGCATGACGATGGGGCGATGCAGACAAATTGAAACGAAGCACTTCGGGCAATAAAATGGCATTTGCCAAGCCATGCGGAACGTGGAATTTACCACCCAAGCCGTATGAAAGTGCATGAACAGCCGACGTATTAACTGGGCCAAGGCATAATCCGCCATACATGGAACCCAACGAAAGAGCAGAGCGAGCGTCCAAATCAGCACCGTTTTCACAGGCTTTCAACAGATTGGCTGCAATTAGTTCAATTCCTTTCAATGCGTAAGTATCCACTGCAGGATGTGCAAATTTATTGGTGTATGCTTCAATGCAATGCGATAAAGCATCTATTCCAGTCTCGGCAGTCAATTTTGAAGGTAAGCTAACCGTCAAAACCGGGTCAATGTAACAAGCATCCGGCACTAAATACGGACTGATAATGCCACTTTTGGCTGCTGTAGCTTCGTTGAGTAATATGGCATTAGGCGACATTTCGCTGCCAGTACCTGAAGTGGTGGGCACGCAGATTAGTTTTTTTGTACGTCCATTCAGAAAACCAATTCCAACAATATTTGATAAGGTTTGAGTGTTTTCGGTCAGTGCAGCTAATAATTTAGCACAATCAAGCACACTTCCACCTCCAACACCAACCACACAGTCAGGTTTAAAATAATCAGATTTGTTGAGCAACTGTTCAAATTGGTCGAAAGTTGGTTCGCCCGGAAAATTATATTCAATAAGCACTACCTTTTTTCCATCCTCAGAAATTCTTTCACAAATTGGCTGAACAGTATTTAATAATGGTGTGGCTACTAAAAATAAGATTCTTTCTGCCGAAGTTATCAAACTATCCGCAGCAAGTTTTTCCAAACTATTTATTCCGAAAATGATTTTTCCGGGTTGTTGTAATAAAATTGAATTCATTTTATTTGTTATTTTTATTTTTGAAATATCCGTAAATTGTCAACTGAATATCTGCTGGTTCGGATTTGAAGAATAAACTGGCCACATATCCAACCACAAAAACTATGATGTGACTGTAAACTCCAAGCATAAATTTATGGTGTGGAAAATTATATTTTCCCAAATCCAATATCAGTTTATCGTCAATTTTGGTAGTGGATAATACGGCATACGCGGTAAAAATTACGCAAGTAGCGATTCCAAAATACAATCCTTGTTTGTTGGCTCTTCTGGACAACAATCCCAATAAGAAAATGCCCACAATACCGGCAGAAAAGATAGCATACAATCCAAAAACAATCCCTAAAACGCCTTCACCTTCCCAAATGACAAACAAATATGCAACGGTCATCATGATAGCTCCTGCCACCAATACTAAAATTCGACCCATGTTGAGTCTTTGTTTATCGGTGCAGTTAGGGTTAAAACGTTGATAATAATCTTCCACTCCAATGGCCGACAAACAATTCAAATCGGATTGTAAACTTGCTAAAGCAGCCGCAACAAGCGCCGAAAGTACCAATCCTAAAACTCCAACAGGCAATTGTGTGCTAATAAAGTAGGGAAATACCTTGTCGGCCGAAATTTCTTTGGGCAAAGAAGCAGTTCCGGAATTGTAGAAGACGAACAACAGCGCGCCAATCAACATAAAAAGTGTCCAAACCGAAACACTAGCAAATACACCAATAAAAGCCGCACGTTTTGCATCTTTGTCAGATTTTGCAACCAGATATCGCTGAACAATGGTTTGATCGGTTCCATATTTTTGTAACGCATAAAATGCCCCGTTTATTATCATTACCCAAATTGTAAGTTGGGAAAGACTAAAATTGTATGGTCCAACATCAATTTTACCCATACTTAAAGCCTTGCCCAAGGTAACCATTGGACCAGCTTCGGGTTTGAAAAGTAGAATTCCCAGGCAAATCAGACCACCGCCCACCAGCAAAAATCCTTGAACTACATCCATCCAAATAACCGCTTCCATGCCACCCAGCATAGTAAGTGTAATAATGGCAATGCTTAAACACAGCATAATAGCCAGTATTGGAAAGTGCGTAAAACTATTCAGCGCGATGCTTACTAAATAAAGCACAGTCCCCATTTTGGAAAAGTGAGTAAGCATGAATGCTACCGAACTGTATAGCCGGGCAAAAACTCCAAAACGACGTTCGAAGTATTCGTAGGTGCTGAGTCGGATTACTTTACGGAACAATGGAACAATAAAACCAATAATACCAACCAACACGATGGGAACCATTAATCCCTGCACCAACAATATCCAATTGGATTTATAGGCTGCTGCCGGATAAGCCAGAAACGTGACGCTGCTTAGTAAGGTTGCGAAAATAGAAATACCTATTGCCCAGGCAGGAATTGTTTTGCTACCGGCAAAATAGCGGTCGGAACTTTTTTGTCGTCTCGAAAAATAAAAACCGGTACCGATGGTAAAAAGGACAGAAACTATGATAATTAATGTGTCAATCCAGTGAATAGGGTTATTCATCATTTGGGAGATTTTTTGATTTTAAAGTGATCCGTATTTATCATAATTTACTTTTTAATTCTTCGTAACCGTTGCAAATCAACGCATTTTCTTCTTCTGACAACTCAGTAAGCGGTGGCATCATAGTCGTTTCGCAAATTCCTTTCGAGTTCATTAGCACTTTCAAAGCTGCCAACGATTCGCCCAATGTACGGTCTTTTTGATATAAAAGGGCAACTTCATCTGTTAGTGCTTGATAATGATTGGCTTTTTCAAAATCATTTTGAAGTGCTGCACTGTATAATTCGCCATACATTTCGGGTACCAGGTTGCCGGTACTCGGAACGATTCCATCCGCTCCCAAAGCCATACTTCCTGCACTTTGAGCTCCCCAACCGCAGAAATACGAGAAATCAGGATTGCTTTTGTAGGTTTCAATGCAAGTTTCCATGCGTTCTGCATCGCGTTCAGAGTCCTTCAATCCGTAGATATTCGGGTGAATGCTGAGTGCTTTTACTACTTCCAGCGGAATGGTCATTTGCGTAGTAGCTTTGATATTGTAAATCATGATTGGACCAGAGATATTGTCGGCCAATTGCGTATAAAACGAGGTCATTTGGGCGGTAGTCAACATATAATAACTGGGCAAAGTGGCAACTACTGCATTAGCTCCAAGTTTTATGTATTTATTGCCACGTTCTATTAAATTTGAAACTTGATTTCCGACCAATCCGGCATATACACACTGGTTTTCACCTTTGGAACGAACGGCAGCTTCTACAAAACGAAGGCTTTCAATTTCACCTATCGAACTTGATTCGCCGGTAGTTCCGAGCACTAATGGGTGAATTCCATGTTCATAAAACAGTTTCATTATACGTTCAACAGCAATGACATCTACCGTCAATTCTTTTGTAAGTGGCGTAATCATAGGCACAACCACGCCCGAAAATCTTTTCTGCATTTTATATATTTGTTCAGTTTGAATAAGTATGACGTAAAATTTGCAGTTTTGTAACTGATAAACGAGTATTATTTTTCAATGATTGAATATTCAGTAAATAACAACTGAATGATTAGAAAAATCAAAAACCATTATGCGCAATTAAACGAAACATTAAAACTCTTGTTCAACAATATTTCTTATCTTTGCACTTCAAAATTAAAAAACCATTTGTAAGGTTCAAAACGTATGATTAAAATAACATTCCCCGACGGTTCGGTGCGCGAATTTGCTAAAGGCATCACCGGACTTCAACTGGCTGAAAGTATCAGCTCCCGCTTGGCACAAGAAGTGCTGGCTATTAGTGTAAACGACC
>JBAXAD010000216.1:0-6350 GCA_037142715.1 Paludibacter sp.
GGGTTACCTTGGTGGAGGCATGATGGTACAATGTTCAGGTGATGCGAATAATCTTATTTCCAATCAGTTAAACCACGGTTTGATTATTGAAAATACAACGATTTATAAAAATAGCTGCATTACTGCCACCAAATCGGGCGGCGGTATTGAATTCAGACAAGCTGGAAGTTCTAGTACCTATTGTTCGCATACCGTAAAGCTAAATCATTGTACCATAGTAGCTAATACTACCAATGGTGGCTCGGGTGGTGATGGTGTTTGTTTTGAAAACAATTACAATACCACTTTAATTATGAACAACTCCATCGTCATGGGTAATAGCGGCGCAACAACTTACCCATCTCAAATTGGTATTCTGGCAAGTTCGCAAGCGAAACTTTTGAATGGCGGAATAAGCAATAATATTATAGGAATTTATGTTGGCTCAGGTTCAGCGAATACGATTACCACTGCCAACAACAATAAATTAGATGCAGTGATTGCTAACCTGGCTTTTCCAACGCTTGACAACAATGCTTTATCTTTGGATGCCACTCCTGTATTATTGATTGGCTCAAGTAGTATTGCCAAAGATTTTGTAACTACCAATGTTTTATCAATAACTACCGATGAATTAGGAAAACAACGCGATGTGACTCCCGATGCCGGAGCGTATGAATTTAATGCAAGTCTTGCCGTATCAGCGTCTGCAACTGCCGGTGGTTCAGTTATTTCCGGAACTGGAAATTATGCTTCGGGTGCACTGGCTACTTTGTTTGCTGTAGCCAATTCCGGATTCAGTTTTATCAATTGGACGGAGAATGGAACAGCAGTTTCTACCAACGCCACCTACACTTTTACGGTATCGGCAGCACGGAATTTGGTGGCTAATTTTTCTGAAACAGGCTTAACTATTGCAGCTACGGCAGGAACAGGAGGCACTATCACTTCGGGTGCAGGAAATTATATTGTAGGTGCAACAGCCACATTGGTTGCCACAGCCAATTCCGGTTATCGTTTTGCAAATTGGACGGAAAATGGAACGGAAGTTTCAACCAACGCTTCTTATGGTTTTACGGTTTCTGCGGCTCGTATCTTGATGGCGAATTTTATAAAGACCTACAATATTACTGTACTTAAAAACAATAGCGGACAGTTCAATTCGGTTACTGGAGCAGGAACTTACGACGTAAATGCCACTGTAACCTTGGTTGCCGTTCCCAAAACTGGTTATCATTTTGACAACTGGACTGATGCAAATGGTTTGGTGTCTAGCAATTTGAGTTATCAATTTACAGCTATTGCCGATTATTCGATTACCGCCAATTTTACTGCTGACCCTGGTACCTTAGCCAATATGTTTTATTCGTATACAGCTGGAACATCCGACTATTTCTATGTGTATGAAAAAGTAAATGACAATGGTGTATATCGTCAATTTAAAATATCTCATGTTGTAAGTGCTCCTATAAACTGTAATCTTTGGAGGATACTTGATAGCTATTTTGTGCAGTACAATGGGTCAACGATGACGCAATTCCAACAAATACTAACTGGTGGCGAAAATGAACTTGCGTTTAAAACCAACCGTGTAGGTGTGGTTGAGTTTACAGGTGGATATCATGGTGATGAACGCATAGATGTAGACCCATCAAGTTATGTGCGTTTTTATGCCGATGGTTTGCTATTGACACCAACGACCAGCATTCCTTTAACTGCTTGTAGTTCATTTTATTATCAACAATACTCTACCGTCCATCAAACAGGTACTGGCCCGAAAATCGCACCATATACAGATTATATTCCAACACCGGGCAATCCTATTGATAGCTATCATACCAAAAAGACTGTTTTTGAAAACAATGGATTTACCACCTATAATAGTTTCAAATGGATTAATGTTGTTCCGATAAATCAATTATATTTCGGCATTTTCTGTGTAAATAAAGACATTACAACTCAGGGTACAAACGATTATGGTACAACTGAAGTATTTGACCAGTTGAGTGTAAACCGGCTTAATTCAGATAAACAAAAAATCGTTATGGTAAATCCAACAATGGGCACTTCGGTAACATGCAATTCTTTCATAAATCTTTTTCCATATAGTCCATCTTTGTCTGCACTTATACTGGATAGCAATGTTTATCACAAGTATTATAGCAGCTTGGGTAAACCAACGTTTCAGATTGGCGATAGTTGTAGTTTTACAGCCACAATTTCGTTTGATTATGTGCCCACAACTACAAATGTGCCCAAAGTATCCGGTAGCAATCGGGTTAAGATAATATCGATGAATGGGTTACTTCAAGTTGATGGACTTTTGCCAAATGAGAAATTTTGTGCTTATAATATTTCGGGAATACTTGTAAATGAGGGTGGTTATGAGAAAAATAGTGTTTCTTTGGAATCAAATCAGTTATATATTGTCCGATTAGAATTAAAAGAGGGAGTTAAATCATTGAAAATAAAAGCATAATAGCCAATTTTGATAAAGCCAAATGAAATATAAACTATGTATTCTACTTATTCTTTGTGTGTTGATTTTTTCTTCCACAGCCCAACAAACAACGCTCAACACCAATTTTAAAGATTGCTATGCCCGTTTTGAAAACAACAAACTGGTTGTGGGCAATAGTAAAATGGAGCGTACATGGCGTTGGACCGGTAAAGGATTGCTAACTTCCTCATTACTAAACAAAATGAGTGGAAAAGAATGGTGCAATGTAAAACCAACAATTGGTTCCGATTGGCAATTGCCGGCAATAAAGGAACTTCCAGAAGCGAAAATTCTGAAGTTGGAAGCAAGAGAAAGTGACGACGAAAAATTCTCTGCTACACACCTGCAAGTAGTTGCCGAAGTTGAATATCCATCGCTGAAAACAACGGTGAAGTATGAAGTTTGGATATTTCCTGCAACTTCCGGTGTACGGACGCAATTGTTTGTAAAATCGAAACAAACTTTTGCTGTAACCAATGAAAGTACAGGCATTCCAGCATCCGAAATGTCGGTTGTAAAAGCTTCAGAGCCTGATTCTTTAGTCGATGAGGCAAAAAATGTTATTGATAATAATCTGAAAACGTTTTATAGAACAAAAGCGGTCAAAAACCTGAATACGACCTTCAATTATGTGGTATTGGATTTAGGCAAAGAAAGAAATATCCAAACCGTTGGATTGAACCAGCTACAGGACTATCGTGTATTGGGATATGTGAATAAATGCGCTGTGTACGCTTCCAACAATCCCGAAAAATGGGATACAACTCCTATTGGCGTTGCTGATTTGAGTCGGTCACATTACCTGCAATATATTTCCTGTGTTCCAACAAAAGCACGTTACATACGAGTAACCGCCCTCCCAACTTCTGCAGTCAATTTATATGATTATAAAACGTCCATTGCCGAAATTCGTGTTTTCGATAACGAACATCCAGTTCAGCAAACAGAAGAACTTGTGGTGGAACAATTTCCTGTAAATGCCAACGGTTTTGTGCGGCGTGGAATGGGGTACTATGCCGATACACAATGGCGCAATAGTCTGGAATATCCTTTTTTAAGGGAAGAATCCAAACAATCCTCATTTAAAACAGAGCTTTGGGATTGGAATAATATTTTATCTATTGAAGATAAAAACGAAGGATTTTGTTTGATAAAAGAATCCCACAAAACGGTGTTGCAAAAAGGTCATTATACGGGCGGTTTCGTCTGTGCAGCTAGTGGAATCATCACTACAGGTTGGGGTATAGCACCCAATGAAATCACCGACGAGTATAAAAAATGCTGGGCAAACTGGACTGTTTTGTATCAGGGGCAAGACGACGAACGACAATTGGCCATAAAGACATTCGACCGCAAGCGCTTCCCGAATACTTTGCCGGGGCATCATCAAATTTATGCTTGTAGTTGGGGAAATAGCGACCACCCAAACAGAGGAGCCAAAGATGGAGCGCTGGAATGCAATGTGCTATCTGAACTTGATGCAGCAAAATCAGCAGGGATTGAAACCTATCTCATTGATGATGGATGGCAGGTTCATCCCGATACAATGGAGTGGAAACCCGAAAAAGGCATCTGGCATCCGCATGCGGTGACTTATCCAAATGGTTGGCAAACAGTCGTTTCGAAAGCAAAAGAAAATAAAATACAGTTGGCTTTATGGACTTCAGTTGATATTCCTGCAGCAGATTTGAATTACAATCAAAACCTTGCAAATTTTGCGGGTTGGAAATGGGATTTTGCCTATATTAATAGTTATTCTGAACTTGCAAAGATTGAGGACAAAGCACGAAATTTCATAAAAAACTACAACCATCAACTCTCTATTCAATGGGATTTGACTGAAAATACGCCGCGTTACGGATTTTATTGGGGACGTGAATACGGAATTGTTTGGTTGGCCAACAAAGAAAAAGTACATGTTCGTTACAATCCTCCGCACGTGCTGCGCGATGTGTGGGAATTGTCGAAATATGTAAATACCGACAAATTTCAACTTCCCATCCGTAACATTAACGATTTCGATAAGGCCGGAAATGGAACGCTATATAACGTGGAATATTGCAACGCCATTACTTTTATGGGCAATCCTATGTTTTTTGAAAAAGTAGGTTCGTACAATCCGGAATCGTTGGCAAGGATAAAGAAAAACCTCGAAATGTATAAAAACGAGCGGGGACAATTGAAAAATAGCTTCGTGTTTCCCATCGGCGAACAGCCCAACAACGAATCCTATACCGGTTTTCAGGCAGTAAATGAAGATGGAAAAACAGGTCATTTGCTTGTGTTCAGGGAATTATACGCCACAGAACCTGAGCACGAAATCAAGTTGCGTTTTTTGAAGAATGTAACACTTGAACTGGAAAATTTGAAGACAGGAACTCTGCAACAACTACAAGTGAATGAAAATGGAATAGCAGTATTTTCAATTGCCAACGCCGCTGATTTTGAGTATTATAGATATAAAATAATTGTAACCAATAGAACAAAATTAAAATGATGAGAAAAATTGTATTTGCCCTAATTTCATTTCTAATCTTATGCTCTTTTCAAACCCAAGCTGCCAATAAGCTACTTCAAGAAGGTGTCCATTTTGAAACCGACACCATGGCGTTGGGAAAATTTGTGCAGCTAACCGTGGATGCACCCACCGACATAGTTCTGAATACCGACGTGGCTGTCATTTCCAGTGTTGAAATCAAACCAGCGATTCGCAATATTCAATATAAAATTGAAGGAAATCATATTAGGTTGATAGGAGTAACGCCATGCAAATTGGCAGTAACCGTTAATGAGGATTATGCCAAACCGGTTTATTTGTTCGTCAATCCACCTCACCCAAAAGAATGGAACGATTTACCAAAAAATACGATACGTTTCAAAAAAGGGGTGAATCAGATTGATAAATTCAGTATTAAGGAAGATAATGTTACGCTTTTTCTGGAAGATGGTGCGGTATTGAGGGGCGATATTTTCGGGGAAAATGTCAAGAATGTAAAAATTCTGGGCTATGGTATAATTGACGGGCGCATTTCAAAACATGGCATCAGATTTAATTATGTGGGTGGCATAGAAATTAATGGTCCAATCATTCTTAGCCGAAATGGTTGGTCTAGCTCATTTTTTGAATGTAATTACCTGACCATTAAAAATACCAAAATTCTCTCCTCCGAAGTGTTCTCTGATGGCATAGATTTGTTGGCAACTTCCAATGTGTTGGTTGACGATGTGTTTATTAGAAATGAAGATGATTGCATTACCCTTAAAACGAAGAAGTTTAAGTATTCGGGGAATGTTGAAAATGTTACTGTTAAGAATTCCGTGTTTTGGAGTGGAAAACAAGGAAATGCGTTGGAAACTGGTTGGGAGTTGGATGGAGAATTTATAAGGAACATTCGCTACGAAAACATTGATATTATTCGCAAGGAAACGTCAACGACCAAATTCAAACGAGCCGCAATTTCGATGCATCACGTTGGTAATTCTAAAATTTCGGACATTGTTTATAAAAACATTCGGATAGAATCGGTTTACGAAAACTTGATTTGGATGGAACTGTTGCCTGCCAATAAATGGGGTTCAGGTGGAGGTTCGATTGACGGTGTGAAGTTTGAGAATATTCAGTACCAGAAAGGCAATGATGCGCCTATCGTTATTAAAGGTGGCACGACCGGAACGATTAAAAACATAGAGTTTAATGGATTGAAATACAAAGGGAAAACGATAAATTCAGTTGCTGACGGCATTTTTAAAATTGAGAATGCTCAGGTGGTGGTGAAATGATATTAATTAAAATAAAAATAAGTCGATAGGTTAAATATGGGGCTTTGCCCCAAACCCCACTTACTTTTTTTTCTTGACAAAAAAAAGTAAG
>JBAXAD010000217.1:0-6326 GCA_037142715.1 Paludibacter sp.
TGGCGACACGGTTTTAAAATTCCGACCGTAAATGTATTGTCCGTAATATCCTTTGTCATTCATCCAAAGTTGTTTATTGATGCCCGCTTTTATCTTTATTGCAATGGCAGCGTGTTTTTCAGCCGTGGCTTTGTCATGCATCAATGCAGCCATTTTCGACAACACAACATTGGCTTGATAATGTGCAGCATTGGTACCAAGGTTTTCCGATTCGAAAATGTCGGCAGGTTGCATCCATCGCGGATAGGTTTGTTCGCGCCAATCGAGGAAGGACGATTCGCCTTTTACCATGCCCGTTATCGGGTCGTAAGCTACCATCATATCATCTTCAATGGAGTTTTTGATGATGGGATAAACTTTGTGTAGCCAGTTTCGGTCGCCGGTTACTTTGTAGATTTCCCACGCTGCAGTGGCCCAAATCATGCGGTCGGTAGAAGCAGGCCATGCACCACCAGTACCGGTGTCCTGAATGATGCGCCCGTTGGCATTCACCTTGCGCAACAAACTGTTTTGCGAAACTTTGGGTTGCATTATTGCCATTGAAAGTGTAATGCTATAGCTCACATCGCGCGTCCAAACACCTGGCCAATCGATACCGGTGCGCAAAGTGCTGTCTTTCTCAATGGCTTTTTCCATTTCCTCCACCGACATATTGTAGATGGCGTTTTCGAGTACAATGCTTGACTTGTATTGCGGAAAAGCGGAAATATCTTTGGTTAGTTTCCACGATTTTAGGGTGCTGACAGTTTCGGTTACAGGATTTACTTTTAGCACCACTTCATAAATGCCGTCGCCATCGGGGTCGGTTAGTTGCAAGTCGGTATGATAGGTGAGGTTATCGAAATTCCAAACCATGGGCGCCGTATTTCCTACCACATAAACGCCTTTGAACTCTGACTTGAATATTTTTATGCCCCCGAAATTAGTATAATAACCCGTTTTGTCGAACTGAGCCAATACCGGGCGCATATCCAACCGTATTTTCAACAGCGTGTTGGGTTTCAGGTATTTTTTGTCAGGTATCGTTTGTTGGTCAATATGTTGAGAGCCGAAAGTGATGAGTGGCGTTTCGTCGCTACCCGTTTCGCTCAGGCACACAAATTCGTGGTTCACGCCCGGCAGCATTTCATTGTCCAGTCCGTTGATGGAGAATTTGAAAGTGATGCGTAGGCTCTTTAATTGGCTCGCCATGCTTTGGTAATCGGACTGCATCTCGTTGGGCGACAATGCTGTGGCGGTATATTTTCCCTGAACCACTTTATTATTGCTGATGCTAAAAGCTGCGGAATGATAGATGTTCTTTTCAGCTGTTTGAGCAGTTGCAAGTAGTTGTATTCCAAAAAATAATAACGCTAGAAATGACTTTTGGAGTTTCATATTGATTGGGATTTGTGTTGGTAATGTTGATTCCGTTCAACCGCTCCAAGCGGTTTGTCGGATGATTTATTAATAATCTTTTTCTTATCTGTATGCGTCAAACCGCTTTGAGCAGTTGGACGCAACTAACGAAAAATTATTATGCAAATATACAACCAAGCATCAACAATAACTAATTTCATTCAACAAAAAAGTCATCTTCGTTGATTTGAAGATGACTTTTTGTGTTGAATAATTGTTTTTACTAACCTAAGCAATTATAATTTGCTGTGACTACCATCACAATAAGGTGCGTTTTTGCTGTGTTTGCATCCGCAAAGGTAAGCTGTACCCGTTTTTTCAGTTGTAAATGCCAATGGTGTGAACTCAGAACCTTTGTGTGAGCCATCGCAAAATGGTTGGTTCTGGCTTTTGCCGCAAGTACACCAGTGGTAATTTTTTCCGGCTTCTAAATCTACTGCAAATGGTCCTTTTTTAGCAATTGTTGGTTCCATGATTTCTTTTCTTTTTTAAAATTTAATTAGTTGTTGTTTATAACGCAAAATTAGCGTTTTATGTTTGTCCATAGGTGGTATTTTTCGGAAATTCAGTGGTACTTTTCAGAAAACTATCAGAAAATCACTACATCATGTTAGATAATAAGAAACGAATATTGTGATATCGCCCACCTTTATAAAATCCTTATAACATCCCCTGCATTCTTGATTTTAACTTTATAACTTTCATTGTAATTTTGCATCGGATAAAGAGAGAGCGAAAAATGAACAAACGCTTCTGTTTATTTGAAATGAATTTAATGTTTATCGAATATTTTATTTTAGTTGACAAATGGAAACAGCAATTGAATTGATATTGAAATTGGGCGGAAGTCTGGTTTTGATTTTTACTTTGGTATGGGTCTTGAATCGGTTAACCGGTTATGGTGAGTTTTATGACAAAATGATGTCAGTTGATTCTGACAAAAAAATCAAACACATCAACAAAGATAAGGATGAGGATGTTATTAATCATATAACTGTTTCTAAAAACTAAGCTATTATGGAAGCAAAACTTTTAATGCTAACAGCCACTGAAATGAGCACACCAACAGGCTATATCATTGGGGCAGTTATAGCGTTGGCAATACTTGGTTATTTGATTTATTCATTGATTAAACCGGAGAAATTCTAACAAATAATCATTCTGTTAATACATATAATGTATGTTTACAACTTTTGATTTTTTGCAGATTTTGATTTTTCTCGGATTATTGATTGGTATAACGCCACTTCTGGGAAACTATATGTACAAAGTATTTACAGGCGAAAAACATTTGATGTCGGTGCCAATCGGCTGGCTCGAACGGTTGACATATAAGCTTGTAGGTGTTGACGCTACGGAAGAAACAAACTGGAAATCCTATGCATTCGGATTGTTGTCATTCAACCTCATCGGAATCCTGTTTGTTTTTCTTCTTCAATTGGTGCAGGTGTATTTACCTTTAAATCCTGCACATTTACCCAATGTATCGTGGCATTCGGCATTCAATACCGCTGTAAGTTTTATGACCAACACCAATTGGCAAGGCTATGGCGGCGAATCCACCCTGAGTTATTTGGTGCAAATGCTGGGCCTCACCGTTCAAAACTTTGTGAGCGCAGCCACCGGAATAGCTGTATTGTTGGCACTTACCAAAGGTCTTTCACGTAAAACAACTGACAAGCTCGGGAATTTCTGGGTCGATTTAACCCGTTCTACCTTGTATGTTCTTTTACCTCTTTCTATTGTTTTTGCAGTTTTTTTGGTTGGACAAGGAGTAATCCAAAACTTCGACAGCTATCAAACAGCGCATACACTTCAGGGAACCCAACAAATAATACCTATGGGTCCGGTGGCATCGCAGGAAGCCATCAAGCAACTGGGAACAAATGGCGGTGGATTTTTCAATGCCAATAGTGCGCACCCATTCGAAAACCCAACACCACTGAGCAATCTGCTTGAAATGCTGGCATTGTTATTAATACCTGCTGGACTGACTTATATGTATGGTAAAATGGTTGGGTCAAAACGTCAGGGTTGGACCATTTTCATTGTTATGCTAATATTATTGTTGAGCGGTTTAGCCATATCCTTGTATGGTGAGTATTCTGCCAATCCGGTTTTCGGGCATTCAGCACTGATGGAAGGGAAAGAGACCCGGTTTGGAATCACCAACAGTGTACTTTGGTCTACCTCCACTTCGGCGGCCTCTAATGGTTCAGTAAATGCGATGCACGATAGCTTGTCGCCACTGGCTGGAATGGTGGCCATGATAAATATTATGCTTGGCGAAATTATTTTCGGTGGTGTGGGTGCGGGTATTTATGGAATGGTGGTATTTATTATTCTCACGGTATTCATTGCAGGGTTAATGGTGGGTCGCTCACCTGAATATCTGGGCAAGAAAGTGGAAGCATTTGAAGTCACTATGGCCATTATAGCCAACCTGGCCACCTCATTCGTCATTCTATTATTTACAGCATGGGCGTCGGTAAGCAACCTCGGATTATCCAGCTTAAACAATTCAGGGCCGCATGGATTCTCCGAAATTCTATACGCTTTCAGTTCTGCAGCCGGTAACAACGGCAGTGCTTTCGCAGGACTTAATGCCAATACTGTTTTTTACAATCTGCTTCTTGGTGTTGGAATGCTGATTGGGCGATTTGGAGTAATCATTCCTATTCTGGCCATTGCCGGAAGTATGGCAAAAAAGAAAATTACACCACCATCTTCTGGTACTTTCCAAACTGATAACTGGTTGTTCGTGACTTTATTAATCGGCGTTATTCTTATTGTAGGCGGATTGACTTATTTCCCCGCCTTATCATTTGGACCGATAGTGGAACATTTATTAATGAATAATGGAATCACTTTTTAATCATTAAAATCATGACAACAAAATCAAATAAAAGTATCTTCAACAAGAAGTTACTTGCAAGGGCTCTAAAGGACAGTGTGAAAAAGTTAAGTCCAGCATTACTGATTAAAAATCCGGTGATATTTATTGTGAGCATCGGTGCGCTTCTGACCATTATCATTGTTTTTATCGAAATTTTTCAAGGTGGTTTTTCATCATTCAATTTACAAATATCCATCTGGCTATGGTTTACGGTGCTTTTTGCCAATTTCTCCGAAGCCATTGCCGAAGGTCGTGGCAAAGCACAAGCAGAAAGTCTGAGAAAAAACCGCACCCAAACAGTTGCCCGTAAAATGGTTGAAGGAAAAGAAACAGAAGTTCTGGCACCCGATTTACGCAAAGGCGACATTGTGGTGTGTGAAGTGAATGATATAATACCATCGGATGGTGAAGTGATTGAAGGCATTGCCAGTGTGGACGAGTCGGCCATTACGGGCGAATCGGCTCCGGTAATTCGCGAAAGTGGTGGCGACCGTTCTGCTGTAACTGGTGGTACAAAAGTATTGAGCGACAGAATTCTAATACGAATTTCAACCGATGCCGGCGATACATTTATCGACCGTATGATTGCCTTGGTGGAAGGTGCTAAACGTCAAAAAACGCCCAACGAAATTGCATTGACCATTTTGCTTTCGGGCTTAACCATTATATTCCTTTTAGCCGTAGTTACGCTTCCTGCATTCTTCGGATATAGCTTATCTGCTTATTGAATAACTCATTCGCACAACTTATCCATTCCGGTATTAATTGCTTTGTTGGTATGTCTGATTCCAACCACCATTGGCGGATTGTTGAGTGCCATCGGCATCAGCGGAATGGACAGATTGATACAGCGAAACGTTATAGCCACCAGCGGACGAGCCATAGAAGCGGCAGGAGATGTGGATGTACTTTTGCTCGACAAAACAGGAACCATTACCTTGGGAAACCGTATGGCAACCGACTTTATTCCAGCCGAAAATGTAACGGTTGAAGAATTGGCAGATGCAGCACAACTTTCTTCACTATCTGACGAAACGCCCGAAGGACGTTCAATTGTAATATTGGCCAAAGAAAAATTCAATATCCGTGGACGTGACATCAGCAAATTACATGCAACATTTATTCCTTTTACGGCACAATCCCGCATGAGCGGCGTGGATTTGAAAACACCCGAAGGAAAAGTGCATCAGATTCGGAAGGGTTCATCGCAAGCAATTCGCGCTTTTATTGAAGAAAACAACGGCGTCTTCTCTCAAAAAGTCATTGATGCTGTATCCGAACTGGCACGACTGGGTGCGACTCCCCTTGTGGTGGCTGAAGACAACAAAGTATTGGGAGTTATTCACCTGAAAGACATTGTAAAAGGAGGTATTAAACAACGGTTTGCCGAACTTCGCCAAATGGGAATCCGCACCGTAATGATTACCGGTGATAACTCGTTAACCGCAGCAGCCATTGCAGCCGAAGCTGGTGTTGATGATTTTATGGCCGAAGCAACGCCAGAAGATAAATTGCGTCGGATTCGCGCTGAGCAGGAAAAAGGACATTTGGTGGGAATGATTGGCGATGGAACCAACGATGCTCCTGCCTTAGCGCAAGCCGATGTTGGTATCGCCATGAATTCTGGCACACAAGCAGCGCGCGAAGCCGGCAATATGGTGGATTTGGATAGTAACCCAACGAAACTGATTGAAGTGGTGGAAGTTGGCAAACAGTTGTTGATGACCCGTGGTGCCCTTACCACCTTCAGTATTGCCAACGATGTGGCCAAGTACTTCGCCATTATTCCAGCCATTTCTGTGGCGCTGTATGCTGGTAGTAACGGACAAGGACCATTGGCAGCGCTTAATATTATGAGGCTTGGTTCGCCCGAAAGTGCCATTATGAGTGCCATTATTTTCAATGCGCTTATTATCATTGCACTTATTCCGCTGGCATTAAAAGGGGTGCCTTATAAACCAATATCAGCCAACAAAGCATTGACAAAAAACTTGCTGATTTATGGATTAGGTGGCTTGATAGCACCATTTAT
>JBAXAD010000218.1:0-6305 GCA_037142715.1 Paludibacter sp.
CTCCACTGTTTCGGTCTCCACTGTTTAGGTCTCCACTGTTTCGGTCTCCACTGTTGAAAAAACCTGTGTTTTCTTTTCCAACTCCGAATAGTTCAGGACGTTCGTACTGTTTTACGAGTTCGTCTGTGAGTATGTCATTACTTTTTGCAAATGACATATTTTCTTTTAATACTTCGATTAGTTCATCGATGGTTGTTGCTTCTGCAGCACGTTTGTACTGCGAATTACAAGCTCTAGCCTTTTTGGCTCTGTCTAAGATTTCTTGTTTAAATTCTTCGAAATTCATAATTTGTTGTTGTTTTTAGTATTGATTGAAAATTTTCTTATCAGTGATTTGGTCTTTGTTGAGTTCGATAAACTCAATTAGCTTTTCGCAATGCTCAACCAGTCGTTTATTGTCACGCTCAGGAACGTAGGCGTAGTGCTCAGTGAATGTTGAATAGCTTCTTGCAGCAATTACAGCTACATTGTATTCGAAGTCGCTCACATCGTTTCCCTGTTGATTCAGGCAGTATGGATAAACTATGTGTTGCCAGTTGCGTTTGAATTTTCCTGCTGAATATTTGGTTGAAGTCTTTATGTCGCAAACTTTGAACGGCATTAATTCATCGATATATCCGTAAAGAAGTACGTTTCCAAAGCGCGTTTCAATTGGAGATTCACAATAAACTTGTGGAATACCACCGTGATAATAGGTTGAAAACTCAAAGCATAATGCAGCAGGGAATATGAATTCTCTTTCTTTGAAAATTGCTTTGAATGCAACTGTAACCTCGATTGTTGGTCTCCCATAATTATCAAAATCAGGGTTGTAATTTGGATTTCGTCGAGTTTCTTTAATGCTCGATATTATCATTTTGTCTGATTTGCATTTCATAATTATGCAATCAATCACTTCATTGAATGCAGTTCCACGGTCAGCGGCTTCGCTATCAAAAGGAACTCTGTTGATAGCATCAATCAGCGATTGTTTTTGCTTTTCCTCAAACTCATCCTCTGTGAATTCGGGGTCTTCGCTGTAGCCCCAGAATTCGTTGTAAATATCAGAGCTTGATAAGTAGCTCTGATATTTGTCCAAAAGGGTTGCATAAAAGCGGTAGTTAAGCGGCTTTTTCATAGCTCGATTTTTTCAAAAATGATTCCTTTTTGGTTCATAAAGTTCCCCAATTCAATTATTAAATCTCTACTTGCAGTCACTTTGAAAGCTCTGGTTAGAGTTGTTGATTCGGTTTGTTGAGTTGGTATTTCAGGTGCGGTATATGCTACTGTTTTTGGCTGCTCAACAGGTGCTTGAGTTGGTGTTGGCGCTGGAGCTGTTTCAGTTTGTTGAACTTTTGCCTTGTTTGCTTTCAGCGTGTTAGCATACTGAATCGTTTTATTCAAATCTAGGTCACCCAAATAGATTGATTTCAATAATTCCACATCCTGTCCAATGGCTTCAAGAGTAACCAAATCATCGTTTATCTTTGATATTTTGGTGTCAATCTCTTTGAAAATGTCCTTTTCTTTTGAAGCTTTATTCAGCCATTTTTCATCAAAAATCTTTTCGAATGAAACTAAGCTGAATTGCTTAGTTTCCCAATACTTTTTAATCTCGTTACGCTTTTGGTCTTTGGCGATTTGCTCACTTTGTTTTACAACCACATCAATTTTTGAAGTGCAGTCTGAAATCAATTTAATCGTTTCGGCTACTACTTCTTTAAATTCTCCAAAAGGTTTCAAAAACTCCTTTTCAAACTCAATTCGTTTTGTATTCAAAACCTTTGAAGCATTGTTCAACATAGCCTTGTCTTTTTTTGCAAGGTCAATGTTGTTTTCGTTGTAGTTAGCAATATCATAGTTTGGAAGTGCTGACTCAACCAATGCTTTTATTTGTTTTGCATTTGTGGTTAAACTACCAAGCGTTTTCTCGCTTACTACCAATTCAAGGTCTTTTTCTTGAATGTCTATTTTTTTTATTTCTGTGTTCATACTAATGAATTTTGAAGTTGTACTTTTTCATAACCCTTGATTTCCTTATTGAATTTCAAACCTAGCGAGATAGCTTTATTGTGGGCTAGATTTGCAGCAATGGCCCTGGAGTTAGCAACGTGTTCAAACTTATCAATCCTTCCAACGAAATCGTTTGCTGATAAATCATCAGTGATAAGCATGATTTGCTCTTTTAGCTCTCCCATAATTATTTCGTATGCCTTTGCTGTTTCGAGTCGCTGACTAAGATTAGCTACATAAGGGGCAATGATTTGATTTTGGAAAAAAATATTTGTGAGGGCTTTCCCTTGTGCATCGACTACTGTTGGAATATTCATCAATCCAGGAAGATTACAGGTGTTTTTGCCATCATTTCGACTTGTAGGAGTGAATGTAATAGTACGAGTTGTTCCTTTAGCTTCCACATATCCGAGAAGGTCAAGCTCTGTTACAATAGCTGAGTAGCTTTTTTCACGGAGTGCTGGAACAAATACATTATCATCTCCCTCTTTGCGAATATCGCGGTGAGCAACATAAATAATATTTTTATTGAGCGCTGATGCAGTGCGTGTAAAGTTTGAAAATTCCTGATTAATCTTTCCCCAATCCTGAATACGTGGATTACCGGAAGGACAAACATATGTGATAATATAATCAAGCATTTTTCCAATGGTATCAACAACGATGGTTTCGTAGGCTGATAAATCTTCAGCAAGTACATCAAGGGCTTCTTTCCAGTTGCTAATCTGAACTGCATCAGATTGATGTCCGTAATTTACACGGTGAATTCCATTATCAAAATCAAGTAGTAATGGCTTTGGAGCACTCAAAGCGAGTGTTGTCTTTCCCATTCCAGGTTGTCCATAAAAAAGGACTTTAATGTTTTGCGGTACGCTTAGCTCGTAAGGCTTTCTAATTAAACTCATTGTGTCAATTTTTAAATTGTTGTTTTTATAATTTTACTATTGGCAATATCCAACCAACTGGCTGACTATTATTTTAAATTCAAATTTGGTTGATAAGCACATCGCCCGTCTATATTTTTTCAGTTCTCTTTCTAGGGCTGTTTTTGCCGTATCACCGCTTTTCAATATCACCTCTTGTGTTTTTTCAGGGTATGTAATCCCCTTGTCAGTGATGGTGTACCTTACTTCGTGTAGTGGGTTCATAAATTTGTTGTTTTTAAAGAGAATTGATTGAAATAATATCGTAAATGTCTAAATCTGAATCGATGTCGATTTGCCTATCTTTCATGAAATCGTTTTTAGTTGCTCCCATTTTTCAGTTGATTAATGTGGTTTGATAATGCTTCAATTTGATAATTCAGATTTTTAATTTGTCGCTCGAGGGAAGCGTTTTTGAGCTCTGTAATTTTGGCTCTGTGAATCCGATCGTCGATTGACTTTTGCTTTTCGGTTGCAAATTGACCTTTGCGAACCCTCAGTTTTTCCTTTGGAAATAATTCTGGCTGCTTCTCCATTACTTTTGAAATATTATTCGAATGATTACCGAAATCAGGAAGATGGCGCAAAATGTAAGTCCAATATTGCAAAGTATTTTGTTGATTGGGTCTGAAAGTAGCACCTCGAAAACCCCTGTAATTAATTTTTTCATGATATTTTCTTTTTTTGAGAATTAAATTTTCCAGCTTTAATTTTTCCATCTATATGAAATTCAAGTTTTTCCATTAAGGCATCCAAATCTTTCTTTTCATATATTACTTTTTTTGGACCATACTTTCGGAATGGGAGCAGATGTAAATCCCTTGCTTCAAGAAGCTTGTCATCTCCAAATGTGGTGTAAATACAAGCTTCTTCAGTGGTAAACCAGCGTTTGTTTGATATGTCAAGTACTACATTCATGTTTTCCTTATTTTTGGGTTTAAATCCATACTGATATTAAATTCATGGCAAAAGAACCATGCAGCTATCTCAGTAGATTTGTTCAAGTATAGCTTGTCTTTTATGTTGTGTATGTGGTTTTGAACCGTTTTCGTAGAGATATTAAGAAAGTCAGCTATCTCTTTAGTGCCATTGCCCCAAGCTGTGAGCTTCATTATTTCATTTTCTCTAGTTGTCAACATGTCAGAACCTCCCTGCAACCTTTGAAGTCAGTTTTTCAATTCTTGAATTGTCTTTCATTCTTTCGTTCATTCTTTCGTTGATATACTCGACAGCTGCAATCCAGTATTTTTTTTCAGCATCTGTCATATCGCTAAGAGAGGATTTAAACAATGTATTCGTTGCGGTACTGCGTGATACACCTGCACGTTCGGCAATGGCTTTTCTGTCTCCATTTTTCATTTGTGCAATGATTTGATTTCTTTGTTCTGTGAATTCCATTTTTAATTTAGTTTTGAGTTGTTTTTATAGTAGTTAATAAGTCTTTGTAGTAGTAATTTGTGGCTTTCAAGTTTGGTTGAGTATCTATTCTTCTCCGATACTATTTCGTCAAGCCCATAGAATAGCCAGCTTTTTTCGTCCCTTAGATTTTCTATTTGTGTGATTCTGTGAACCTGCATTTTAATCATGTCAGCAATCGCGTTCATTTTGTCGAAGTGCTTAATTACGTCTATCGTTTCCATCATTTATTTATTTTTATCGTGTGCAAATTGTTTGAATGTTCCGTTGTCTGCTATTTTCCAAGCCTTGTATTCGTCCGTAGCCCACCAAGCTTGTAGTTTTTCCATTTCGATAATTGCAGCCGCTTCAAGGGCTTTTTCTACAATGTAAGCTTTCATTTCTGCCCATACTTTCTTCATTGCATAAGCCAAATTGTAACCTTTGTTTTTCACCAACCACCAAGCTCTTTTCATTAGTCTGCTTTTGTCGATTGTAGTTTTCATATCTAATTTTTTAAAAGTTTCAAAATGAGTATTTTTAATCATTGTAAGTTTGTATCTTTGTGCTTTTCTTTGCACCATGTTTAATAATTGATTGTGCATTTCTTAAACATGGTGCAAAGATACATAATATATTATGTAGTCAAAACAATTTACATAATATATTATGTAAATTATATTTTATTAAGTATGTAAGGTAATTTTGTGAAAGGAATAAAAAAAACCGCACATCTGGCGATGCACGGTTTATAGTAAAAAATGAATATGGAAGAGAAAAGAAAAATAACTGTTCAGCAAGGCAATACTGCAACTGAACTCAGCTTAAAGGCATTTGAAATTCATTTTGAATTTCTGAAAACGGTGGGAGCGGTGAGTCTGACACTTTTTGGAATAATCGTAGGACTGGGTCGCATATTCCCGCAACTGAAAACGTTGCCCAGTGAAGTAACTCAATGTCTCTTATTCTGTGTTCAAGCGTTATACAGTCTGTCACTGGCAACACTCGCATTGGGTATCCTCGGCGTATATGTCTGTTTATACAGTTTCGTTCTCGGTCGTAGAAATCTGGCTGACCA
Organism: Paludibacter sp.; assembly: GCA_037142715.1. Classification (GTDB taxonomy): domain Bacteria; phylum Bacteroidota; class Bacteroidia; order Bacteroidales; family Paludibacteraceae; genus Paludibacter. Next base: position 5,389 of record JBAXAD010000218.1, read on the forward strand.
GTATGCAGGAGCGATAAGTAACCGTATTTCCGGCGACTCTTCTCACGGTAATGATATTGCAGTGCGCACAAAAGACGTTTCAATGTTCTATACTTACGCTGGTAGAGTGGGGTTGATTTCATTGATGGTATCTGTTATTTGTTTTGCGGCTTATGCCATTGTTACAATATGGATTTAATAGTAAGAGACCCAAATAAAAATCATTTAGGTCTTTTGTTTTCGATTCTCTCTGTTTTAATTCCGAAGTCATTTAAGGTTTTATGTAACTTAATTGCTTCTTCATCTGATGTAATCAATGGATATCTATTTCTGAAGTCTCGCAGGATTGCTGAAATATTTTGTATATCCCTATTTGAAAGAGTTTTTTTGAATAGCATAGCTTTTACTTTTAAATTATTAATCAGACTGCAAATATACAGGAAAAATCCGTAATACATAATATATTATGCAAAACACAAAAGAAAGAATTACGATTTTTTTGAAACATAAAGGAATAGGACAGGCTAAATTTGCTGAAGTAATAGGAGTTTCTAAAGGATATGTAAATAATATGACTGGAAATCCCACTCAAAATATTTTATCAAAAATAGGAATCGCATATCCAGAATTGAATACTAATTGGCTAGCAACTGGTGAAGGCGAAATGCTCAAGCAATCTTCCGAACCCGTACCGATACAAAACACAGATGACAAGAATTACAAGGAGTTGTGGCTTGAAGTATTGCAGGAGAATATAGAACTACTGAAGGAGTTGAACGAAATAAAGACAAAGCAGCTCGAATCAAAAAAAGAAAAGACAAGTGCAACGGTCAGTGTAAAGGGTGCAAAATCAAGCTAATTTGTAAGGTTCACCCAATTTTAAAACAGATAATTGAAGACAATAGGCTAGCAATAAGCCTCCTAGCGCTCTCCCTTTC
>JBAXAD010000219.1:0-6302 GCA_037142715.1 Paludibacter sp.
GTATAAATGTTTCCGCAAACTTAGCATTAAACCAATTAATGGCTACCTGCGCGTATTGTGGTTGAGCTATATTTTCGTCAATCTCCCATCCGTTAATCAACCTTAAGGCATTCCAGATTTTATTGGTAAAGTTGCGTCCTTGCTCACACAAAGATTCATCAAAAGGGAGGTCGTTGCCGGCAGGCGAAGTCAAAAGCATTCCTACTCTTACGCCATCTGCACCATATTTCTCCATCAAAAGTATTGGATCGGGAGAGTTGCCTAACGATTTCGACATCTTTCTTCCTAATTTATCACGAACAATTCCCGTCAAATATACATTCTTGAACGGCAATTCATTTTTATATTCATATCCAGCCACAATCATACGCGCCACCCAGAAGAAAAGGATTTCTGGAGCCGTCACCAAATCATTGGTTGGATAATAATAGTTGATGTCTTCGTTGTCGGGGTTATTTATGCCGTCGAAAACCGAGATGGGCCATAACCACGACGAGAACCAGGTGTCCAGACAATCTTCATCTTGACGCAAATCGTCAATTGTAATTGGATAGTTGACAGTGGATAGTGCCACTTGATACGCTGCCTCTTTTGTTTCGCCCACCACAAAACCACCTTGCGGAAGAAAATATGCTGGAATGCGATGTCCCCACCACAGTTGACGAGAAATACACCAGTCTTTCACGTTTTCCATCCAGTGGCGGTAGGTGTTTTTGAATTTTGGTGGATAAAGCTTGATGTCGTCTTCCATCACCGCTTTGAGTGCCGGTTTGGCTAACTCTTCCATTTTCATAAACCATTGCATCGAAAGTTTTGGCTCAATAACGGCATCGGTACGTTCAGAATATCCAATCTTATTGGTGTATGCTTCTACTTTTTCCATTAAACCAGCTTCTGCCAAATCTTTTTCAATTTGAGTCCGCACCTCAAAGCGATCCATGCCTGCATATTGCGCACCATTTTCGTTCAAAGTTCCGTTGTCGTTGAAAATATCGATAGAAGGCAAGTTGTATTTTTCGCCCAACATGTAGTCATTTACATCGTGCGCTGGGGTTACTTTCAGGCAACCAGTTCCGAATTCAATATCAACATATTCATCCTCAATTACTGGAATTACACGGTTAATCAATGGAACAATTACTTTTTTGCCACGTAAATGAGCGTTCTTCGGGTCGTTAGGGTTGATACACATGGCAGTATCACCCATAATAGTCTCAGGGCGAGTAGTTGCCACAACAGCAAATCCATCCTCTCCTTCGATTTTATATTTGAGGTAAAATAATTTACCAACTTGTTCTTTGAAAATCACTTCCTCGTCCGACAAAGCAGTCAAGGCTTTTGGATCCCAGTTGACCATGCGCACGCCACGGTAGATATTGCCCTTTTTGTGCAAATCGCAGAATACTTTGATGACGCTTTCTGAACGCACTTCGTCCATGGTGAACGCCGTTCTGTCCCAATCGCAGGAAGCCCCGAGTTTCTTCAATTGCTCAAGGATGATGCCGCCGTGTTTGTGTGTCCATTCCCAGGCGTGTTCCAAAAATTCCTCGCGCGAAAGGTCGGTTTTGGCAATTCCTTCGGCAGCCAGTTTGGCCACCACTTTTGCCTCGGTAGCAATGGATGCGTGATCCGTACCAGGTACCCAGCAAGCATTTTTGCCCAACATACGTGCCCGACGCACCAAAATATCCTGAATGGAATTGTTCAGCATGTGCCCCATGTGCAAAACACCGGTTACATTTGGTGGAGGAATGACGATGGTATATGCCTCGCGGCCATCAGGTTTTGAGCTAAAAAAGCCGTTGTCTAACCAATATTGATACCATTTCGATTCGATGTCTGTGGGATTGTACTTGCTTGCGAGTTCCATAAAAGTCATTTACTATTTAGTTATCCGTCAGTGGACGGACCTGTTTTACTATTTACCATTGAAAGAAAAAGAAGAAATTAGCTGCTATTCAGTGGAATATCATATTTCTGCTTTTCTTAAAACGGAATGCAAAGATACATAAAAAAGGCGTTATTCTGAAACATAAACTGCTTAAAAACTAAAGCGGTCACTCCAAACTTTGTTGGAATGACCGCTTTGATGAGTTTCTTTTAAATCTAGCGAACCACCACTTTGTGTGTTTGTCCGTTTACTCTAAGCATATATGCACCATTTTTCACGGCTTGCGTAAATTGATTCTCAACTGTGGCTGAACGAATCAATTGACCAGTTACTGAATATAATTCAACTTGTTTCGTTCCTTCAAAACTTGCTTCAATCAAACCTGATTTTGAGCTAATTTTCAAATCCGAATTGGATTGTTGGTCAAGTCCAGTTAGGTTATCTGTCGTAAAAGTAGCTACATAATCTGCTGAACCATTGGACAACCAACTGTCACCACCACTACTTATACCATTCCAGTTTTTTGCCCACACATGAAGTTTGTAAGTAGTGTTTTTGGCCAATCCAGTCAATAAATTTATTGAAACTGTTTTTGTGCCTTGATAATCATTTCCACTTGGTCCAACTTGATCCCAAACAGTTTCAATAGGGGCAATAATCTCCGTAAGTCCATCTGAACTCATGATTTTGTAAAAAAATGATCCACCTGCTCGGTCTTTTGAATCGTTCCAGTATTTCATATCGCAGCCTGTAATTACAAGTGTATTCGTCACTCCAAAATCTTTAGATTGAAGTGATGTTCCATAGCTTGGATTATCTCCAATCCAATAATATTGAACTCCACCACTATTGGCGTTAATCAAAACATAATCTTGAAACCAGCCGCTTGCTGCAAAAGTAAAAGAACTTGCCATTATTATGGCACAAAACAATGAAGTAAATTTTCTCATAAATGTATTGTTTTAAATTGTTACTGATTAATCACAAAAGTATTAAAACTGTAAGTGTATTGCTGCATTTTTATCTAATAATGTTCAAAATAATATCTGCAAACGTTTGCATTAATTGGCTATATTACAATATTGCATAAAAAGGATGCCGTGTGTTATGGAAAATTATCGAGCTGTGATAAACTTAAAATGTTAGACAACCATCTCCTCAAACAACCTTTTTACAGTCACATCTAGGTTATCCGAAAATCCAGGATGTGGACGTGAAGTTTGAATGCAGGAGCTGCGCACTGCGGTAAGCCAACGGAAACGTTCAGGAATGTCTAATTGAGCAATCACACCGCCGTCTTTGCTTCCCATGCTGATTTTCTCGAATGATTTCAATGCTTTGTTCAATAAATCAATGTCCAGTTCAGTGGAGAACAAGCTGAGACGTTGCTCATTTAAGGAAATCATTGTACGAATGTATTTTGCTCTTTTGGAGAACAAAATAATGCCGACGTTTATAAATTCTTCGCGCTCCACCTTTGGCAAAACACGAATCACGGCGTATTCAAATAAGTGTTTTCCTTGCATTTTGCGCTTCGTTTATAAAGTTTTCGGAGTGGTTTAGTCTGTTGCTAAGGAATTGATAGTAAGTTTCTTTGATGGTAGCCGGTGTGTCGCCGTCTTCCGTCCAGTTTGTCCAATCGGCAGGAATCAGTTCGGCAATTTCGCGTATAATTTCTTCGGTCAGTATTTGCTTGCATTCTGCATCCACTGCTTCCAATTGGTCCGCAAAAGGTAACAACACATGGTCTTTGATAAGTGGAAATGGATTCAGCGATTGCTTTTCCCAGTTGGTCCACGAATGGTGAAAGTACAAAGTTGCTCCATGGTCAATCAGCCACAATTCTTTGTGCCACATTAGCATATTTGTGTTCCGAACTGTGCGGTCTACATTGGTGAGAAACGCATCCATCCAAACAATTTTCGAGGCCAACAGTCCATCCACTTTGGTGGTAATCGGGTCGTATGTCAAGGCACCCGACAGAAAATGCAGCCCCAAATTTAGCCCACGACTTCCTTGCAGCAAATCCTGAATTTCCTCGTCGCCTTCGGTTTGTCCAAAAGCCTCATCTAGTTCCATAAATACCAGTTCGGGCACGCGCAATTGCAACAACTTTGCCACCACACCACCAATCAATTCGGCAATCAGCGCTTTCGTGCCATGACCTGCACCCCGAAACTTGAGAACATATTTAAAATCGTCGTCGGCTTCTGTCAAAGCGGGCAACGAGCCACCTTCCCGCAGAGGAGAGATATATCGAGTGAGGTTTACGGTGCGTAAGTTCATTGGGAATTAATTATTTCAAAAAAGAGTTTGAATATACATGATAAGTTACAAAAACAATATGAAGTCGCATTATTCTTTAAAGAAACATATAAAGAATAGAACGCTGATTTCGCTGATTAAGCGGATAATAAAGACGGATTAAAATTTCACCTTTGGTGAAATGATTTTCTGATAGTATTGGTGCAATAACTTATTTAAACAACACCCGAAACGCTTCCTCCACCTTCTTTACCTGAATCAATTGGATGTTGAGCTTGGTAAGGTTGATGCTTTTCAGATTGAAATCGGGGATAATCATTTTCTCGAAACCCAGTTTTTCGGCTTCCAATATACGTTGCTCAATGCGGTTGATGGGGCGTATTTCTCCCGAAAGCCCCACTTCACCTGCCACACAGACGTGCTTGGCAATGGCGATATCAACATTGGACGAAAGAATGGCCGAAATAACCGCCAAGTCGATGGCGGGGTCATTTACTTTTATGCCGCCGGCAATGTTCAGGAAAACATCCTTCTGGGCAATTTTAAAACCTGCCCGTTTTTCGAGTACTGCCAATAACATATTCAGGCGGCGAAGGTCAAAACCTGTGCTCGAACGTTGTGGAGTACCATAAGCTGCGGAACTCACCAGCCCTTGCACTTCAATCAAGAATGGTCGAATTCCCTCAATGGCCGAGGCGATGGCCACGCCGCTCAGCCCTTCGTGATTTTGCGAAAGCAGCAGCTCGGAAGGATTGCTCACTTCGCGCAAACCATTCTGTTGCATCTCGAAAATACCCATTTCGGAAGTGCTGCCAAAACGGTTTTTGATGGAGCGGAGGATGCGGTACATATAATGTTGGTCGCCCTCAAATTGCAGTACCGTGTCCACAATATGTTCCAATACTTTTGGCCCCGCAATGCTGCCTTCTTTGTTGATGTGTCCAATCAATAACACCGGAATAGCCGTTGTTTTGCAGTACTTTAGAATGGCAGCTGCACATTCACGAACCTGCGAAACCGAACCTGGCGATGATTCGATGGTGTCGGTTGACATGGTTTGAATTGAATCAACAATCACCACATCGGGTTGTATGTTTTGTATGTGAACAAAGATTTGCTCGAGCGACGTTTCACTCACAATATAGCAATCCGGATTCTGGAATTTCAGTCGTTCGGCACGCATTTTCAGCTGGTTCACACTCTCTTCCCCCGAAATATAAAGCGTCCGTTTGCCCTTCATGTTCAGCACAACCTGCAGCACCAAAGTGGATTTTCCAATGCCCGGCTCACCACCAATCAGCACCAACGATCCAGGTACTAATCCACCACCCAGCACCCGGTTCAACTCGTTGCAACTGGTATCGATGCGACTTTCCTCACTGGTAATAACGTCGGTGATAAGAATCGGCTTTTGTTTGGTGAGTTCTATGCCCGCAATGTGAATTTTGGGTGCAGTTTCTTTACTAATAATTTCTTCCACATAACTGTTCCACTCACCACACGAAGGACATTTCCCTATCCATTTTGGTGAGTCAACTCCGCAATTTTGACAAATATATACTGATTTGGTTTTGGCCATGATTTTAATATGCTAATAAATTAATTTGCTAATGGGAACTGTTATTTCAACTTGTATTCTCAAAGGCGCTACAAATATACTAATGATTTATCGTTCAATAAGGTTTTGTTCGGGGATTTTATTTGTAAAAAATAAAGAACCAAAGCTCCCGGCTCGTTTCAAAATGGATATGAAATTATTTTCTTTATTCTAAAGCGGATTCTTTTGCTGAATTTGGTGAGTTGTAATAGAGATTTTGAATTTTGGGCAGTATGTGTAAAGTCTCTTTTGAGTTTTTATTTGCTAAAGTATTCACTCACTGTAGTTTGTTCTGTATATGAATCTACTCATATTTTATAATAAAACGTATATAAAATGCATATAACAAGCATATAAATCGCATATAATATGCACTTTAAAGTCTATATTATATCTGAATTATTTGTTTTATAAATCTAAATAATATATCTTTGTTATTATTTACAGATAATATGTAGCATTACAACAAGAAGCTTTTTGTTGACACATAATACACAATAGTTCGGTAAAAAATAATTAGCATTTAAGCGGCAATAGTGCCGTATAATA
>JBAXAD010000220.1:0-6288 GCA_037142715.1 Paludibacter sp.
TATCAATTGTTTGACCTGAACTTATAATTAAAATTGTACTTATATTATTGCTATAACTGTGAAACTAGATAATTAATTACTTACATTTGCAGAAAAAATTTAAAACTTCAAAATGAAAAAAATAATCATTCTCATTCACTTTTTGTATTTTTTTGTAACTATAGGTTTCAGTCAGCAAGCCAGTAAAATAAAAGACTTTGAATTGCCCTATATCACAAAAAACGATGTGGTAGTTAAGCATCTTGGATACACTTTGTCGTACAACGAAAAGTATGAACAAGCCAATTGGGTGGCTTACGAACTCACCGCCAAGGAAACCGAAAAGGTAGTGGGTCGGTCCAACGATTTTAGGCCCGATACCGATGTGCGAACCGGTTCTGCCGATAATGACGACTATAAAAATTCGGGTTACGATCGCGGACATTTAGCTCCTGCGGCCGATATGGGTTGGAGTGCGCAAGCCATGGAAGAATCGTTTTTTTACAGCAATATGTCGCCACAAACACCTGGTTTTAACCGTGGTATATGGAAACGTTTGGAAGAACAAGTGAGGCAGTGGGCAGTTGATAATCAGGCGATTTATGTGGTAACAGGGCCAGTTTTGAAACCAAATTTAGCAACCATTGGACACGACAAAGTGGCGGTGCCTAATTATTACTACAAGGTAATTTTGGATTATACCCAACCCGAACTGAAAGGAATTGGATTTATAATGCCAAATACATCCTCCACTTTAGCCCTTAGTAACTACGCAGTTACAATTGATAGCGTGGAAACTGTAACCGGCATTAATTTCTTTCCAGCATTGCCCAACGAGCAAGAACGAAGCATCGAGAAATCAATTTGCTTGGAATGCTGGTCGTGGAATGCTACTCCAACCCACAAAACCAAAAGTGTACATTCTACAAGCAGTTCAGTGCAATGCAGCGGCATCACCAAAGATGGAAATCGATGCAAAAGAATGACAAAAAATGCTTCGGGATTTTGTTCGCAGCACGAAAATTAGTAATAATCAAGCTCCAATCTGTTTGAAGTACGATAAATTTTCAGAAATGTCTAGTTCATTGAATTGTACAGATTTTATTCTAAAGCGCATAATTTTGCATTAGAATTAAATATTCATTCATAAAATTCAGTATCTTTGCCATCCGTTTTTTTTTCAGCATAATAAATTCGAGTTATTCGGTTGGAAATAAGCTTTATTTAAACAGAAATCAACAAGCAAAATATGAGATTTTCTTTAATAATACCTCTTTCATTTTTTATACAAAGCATTTTCTCGCAAATTTCTTTAACTATTCCTCAAATTCAAGGTTCTGGCACTTCAAGTGCATACACTTCTCAATTAATAACTACAACGGGAATAGTAACAGCTAAATTTATTGGCAGTGGCAAAATTGGTGGCTATTTTTTGCAAGACGCTGTTGGTGATGGAGATGTATTGACTTCGGATGGGATTTTTGTTTCCACCTCAACAGATAATGTGACTGTAGGTGATAAAGTGGAAATTACCGCTACCGTTAGTGAATATAGCAGTCGCACACAATTAGGAACAGTGACGAAAACTACAATTATAAGTTCTAATAATCCGCTGCCGGCAATAAAAGTAGTCTACAACGCAAATAATTGGAACTGGGAACAATACGAAGGCATGTTGCTGGATTTTGACCAAACGCTTTATGTAACTAATAATAATTCGCTGCAATCGTACGGGCAACTCACTTTGAATCCAACCAGAAAATACTCACCAACCAATCAATGCTTGCCAGGAACTGCAGACTACACGGCTTTTGTTTCGTCAAATTCTAAAGCACAACTCACTTTGGATGACGGAATTACCACCAATGGGTACATGCCCATTCAGTTTGCCGATGCCACAGGAACACGCCGAACAGGTGAACGAGTGACAAATTTGCTTGCTGTGGTGGATTATACTGGCTCAAAAAACCTGCTTTATCCCGCCAAAACACCTTTGTTTTATGGTAATCCACGTCCTACTGCACCCACAGATTTGGGCAATTACAACTTGAAAGTGTGCGGATTTAATCTTGAAATATACCTGGCTGACAGTTACGGTCAAGGATATGGTCCAAATAGTGCCGCAGAAGCTGCCAACCAACATACAAAAATATTAGCTGCATTGTTGGCAATTGATGCCGATATTTACGGTTTAATTGAAATTCAGGAAGGTCAAAATGCGTTAATAAAATTGGTAAATGCTTTGAATGCAGCAACAGTTTCAGGTAGATATGCTTATGTTAACGATGGCAGCAAAACCAGTGGCACAACCTTTACAAAAGCTGCTTATGTATATCGCACCGACAAAGTTACGCCCTATTTAAGCTTGAAAAGCAATGACTCACCAACGCCGGTAAACCGAAAAAAAATGCAGGCTTTTACCATGAATAGTAACGGACAACGTTTTATTTTTAGCATTAATCACTTGAAAGCAAAAAGTGGTTGTAGCTCAGCTACTGGTGCTGACGTAGATAAGGGTGACGGGCAAAGTTGCTACAACGCTACTCGTGTGGCGGAAGCAACTTCAACCTTGAACTTTATGACATCCAACAAAATTTACTATAATGATAATGATGTTTTGGTCATGGGCGATTTGAATGCGTACGGAAAAGAAGACCCCATTCAGACTTTTATAAAAGGTGATTTAACAGATATGCACCGTGCTTTCCATGCCGATTCCGCTTACAGTTATATGTATAATGGGGAGGCCGGCTATTTGGATCATGCACTAGCATCGGTTTCAATGGCGGCACAGATTACAGGCGTTTCGGTATTTCACATCAATTCCGACGAGCCCACAATGTTCGAATATGCAGGTTCTAACTATCAGCCCAACATGTATCGATGTTCCGACCACGATCCGGTGGTGGTAGGTTTGTCGCTCGGAAGTTATAGTAACGTGAATTTTATGCCGTTCGAGGACAAAGTGTCAATAAAACCGACCGTGATTACTGATGATTATTTTATTGTTTCAAATGCAAAAGATGCTTATATTCAGATGTATTCGTTGAATGGTGTGCTGTTGAAGCAAGAGAAAATGGAATCCAACGAACATAAGGTTAACCTTGAAAAACTTCATCTTTCTAGCGGAGTTTTCTTGGTGCGTATTTTGGGCGAAGGTAAAGTGAAACGATTAATGGTGGTGAAGAAATAAATTGCTTCCCACTAACCATGCATTTCATACATGGCTAATCACATTTAACCACTTTGTGGTTTGTAATCTAATAATGTATTTCATCACTAATCGTTAATCACTTACCACTAATTTAAGGTTTCTGTGAAACAGCTTGTAACCTTTCAAATTAATAAATATTTGCTCTTGGTATTTTTCGGGAACATCAAAGGTTGAGAAACCTTCTTTCACTTGCACATTTTGTATGTCTGCAAGATTCATTCCTGCTTCTTCTTCCAAAAATTCGGGTAGGTTGCCCTTGGTAAATCCTTGAGCAATACCCATATTCATATTAATAGAAATCAGCGGACTAGGTTTTTTCTCAACGATTAGTTTTACTTCCACTTCCTTGAACTGAATCTCAAGTTCCGATGCCAAGGTTTTTATGTCTTCCAGCTCTTCAGTTTTCACCAAACAAATGGAAACGCCCGATTTTCCTGCACGAGCCGTTCTTCCGCTTCGGTGCGTGTAATGTTCTGTTTTTTCGGGCAAATGGTAATGGATAATATAATCGAGGTCTTTTACATCTATTCCACGAGCTGCTATGTCTGTAGCTACCAATAGGTTAATGCGGTCTTTCTTGAACCCACGCATAACCTTATCACGCATTTCCTGATTCAGGTTTCCGTGCAGTGCATCCGCTGTCACCACAAAACCAGCCAATTGTTTGGCCACCCGTTTGGCTGCAATTTTTGTGCGACAAAACAGTATTCCACGCTGATCTTTGTGCTCCAATAAAAATGCTTTCAAATAATCGAGCTTCTGTCCTTGTTTGTAAACCAAATAGTTGTGTTCAATTTTCTGATTCACAAATTCGGTGGCATTGATGCGTATTTCAGTGAAATCGGGGCGAAGATATTGCTTGATCAATTGCTTCACATCAGTAGGCATGGTGGCTGTAAAAAGCATTTTGGTGGCATCACGGTTGCACGATTGCAGAATTTGGTCTATTTCCGTTTTGAAACCCATGTTTATCATTTCGTCGGCTTCGTCCAACACCAAGTATTTTAAATCTTGCAGATTCAATGCTTTTCGTTCCAATAAATCAATCAATCTGCCGGGAGTAGCCACCACCACGTGTGTGGCGCGTTGCAGCTTCTGAATTTGGTCTTCGATGGGAGCGCCACCATACACCGCTTCGGCAAACACGCGCGGCATAAACTTGGAGAAAAGAAAGAATTCGCGTGCCACTTGTTGCCCCAATTCACGTGTCGGAACCAACACCAAGGCCTGAATTTTAGCCAGTTTTGGATTGATGGTTTGCAGAATAGGAAGACAGAAGGCTGCGGTTTTACCTGTTCCGGTTTGTGCAATGCCCACCAAATCTTTATTGGTTTGCAGTATGTGAGGAATTGCTTGTATTTGAATGTCGGTGGGAACCGAAATCTTGTTTCCTGTGAGTGCTTGAATTATATTATCGTTAATTCCTAAGTCTGAAAAAGTCATTTGCTTGTATGTCGTTGGTTTTTGTTCCACATAATGAATGGAATTTCGCACAAAGGTACTTGTTTTTTGGGGAGTAGAGAAATAAAGTGAATTAGGGTACTTTGATGTGTGATTTTTTTACTTTTGATATTCAAAGAAACACCAGCAATACTACTAAACGAGCAAATACTCCTTTTATAATTTGTTGATTTTATCGGCGATACTTACAAGCTCGTTTGTGGTTCTCCAATTTCTAGTTGTGGCTTTAACTTTCAATTTATTTTCAAAAAAACCGTTCGTCAATTTTGATTTGCTGTAACTTGCAGGGCAATAAAGGTATATGGCCTTGTTAATCAATTGAAATTCGTCTGGTTGATAATCAACAGTTATTATTTTAGAAACGTTTACCCCCTCGGGTTTCTCTGACAAAAAAGTAACGTGCAAATGTGCAATGTCTTTTGTTATGTCATTCAGAAAAGGGTTGTTTGCAATAATTTGCTTGAGCTCGTCAAGTTCTAATATAATTACAGGTACCTCAAATGAGAATTTCTCAATTATTGCAGCTGTAATTTTCTTTTCTAATGTTTTGAGGTCGATTTTATTGCTTTGAAATATAACATTTCCGCTTTGAATATAGGTTTGACAATTCAGAAATCCAAGGTCAGCAAAGATTTGCCTCAATGCTTCCATTTTAATCATTCGGAATCCACCTACATTTATACCACGCAAAATTGAAATGTATGTTGTCATAATGTATTGAAACTCTCGAAAAGAAGTTATTTTATTGTTTTGTTAGTAACTGATTGTAAATGAAGTTTTTTCTTTTTATTGCCCAAAAGGTTTCTGGTTACTGCAGCTAATATTCTCACCCGGTGATACCTTAAAATACTTGCAGAAATAAAGATAATACTGATAGCGGTAGGAAGTTTTTTCCATATCTGTACCGCTTCCACATTCCACGCCACCATTAATCACATTCACAGTAGCTCCAAATCCGGGCATTCTCCCTTTTTGCAAATCGTTAGCAGTAGGTTTCCAAGTTTCCACCATGATGTCGTGGCAAGATGGTTTAGGGAATTGGGGTGTTAACCAAAACCAAAGTGCCGAAGCGAATGACAACACCGGATCTTGCGCCAACCACTCGGGATGCTGTAGCAACGAGTCTTTTGTGCCATACCATGCCTCGCTAAATTGGCCATAGTTATAGTTCCAACTCAGCTGCTTAGGACCTCTTCCAAAGTAAGTTTTGCCCGCAACTGGTGGATAATTCTTTTTCGTAGTATCAACATAATTGTTTACTATGCTGTCTTGTTTTTCTTGTATAAAACAAAGTCCCCACTTAAAATATCCACCTTCGGCCTCCGCCCATCCTCCACTGGTTTCTTGTGCAATATTGGCCAAAAATGCCGCCAGTTCACGTTTTTGAGTTGTTTGATTGCCGGATAGAAAATTGGGAAATACTTGCGCTGCGGAAACAAAAGCTTTGAAGGAATAAAAGTCAAAAGTTGCTCTCTTCAGTTTTCGTGGGCCACGTACGCGGTTCGGAAATAGCTCATCCCATTTGGCCTCATTCATGTGTTTTGTGAGATTTGTTTTGCCAGGATGGTTCAATGATACTACCAATGGATTTTTGGTTGATTGGAGGGTTTGTGTGAAGCAATTTGGTGCTAATA
>JBAXAD010000221.1:0-6218 GCA_037142715.1 Paludibacter sp.
CACTAGTGGATACGACAATTACTTCGTTTTCGAGTATCGCGGCAAATCGTTGAGAGTATTCAATGGGCTTAGCATCAGTTCGGTCGGCAAGTTCAACTGCACCCGACCTGTTGGTAACCGTTAAATTGCATTTTGCAAATTGCTCTTGTAAGTAAGTGGCTGTGAGGTTGGACATTGTACCCGCACCAATCAGCAAAACGTTGATGTCTTTTTGGTTGTCGTAAATTTGCTTGACCATATCCACGGCCAGTGTAGCTACCGATACCGAGCCATCGCCAATTTTGGTTTCCGAGCGCACTTTTTTGCCAATTTGAATGGCTGTTTGGAACACTTTATTCAGCAGTCCGTCAGTGGATTTGGTTTCCTTTGCCTTGAAATACGCATCACGCACTTGCCCCTGAATTTGATATTCGCCCAGCACCATGGAGTCTAAACTGGATGCCACCTTGAACAGATGCACCACCGCATCCTGACAATTCCTTTTGTAAATAATTGGCAAAAGTGATGCCACGGGAACATTGTGAAAAGTGCTAATAAATTCAACAATTTCATCGCTCCCTTTCAAAACATCATTTACCGAAGCGTATATTTCTACACGATTGCAGGTGGATAGAATTACGCTGCCCTTAATCGTTTTATGTTCATTCAGGAGACCTAATGCATTGGAATTGACTTCATTCGAAAAATGGAGTTTCTCTCTTATGTCAATATCAGCTGTTTTAAAATTAATTCCAATAACTAAAAGATGCATGGCAATTTTTATTTCAATTTCAATGTTCTAGTTTCGCTTACAAAGTAAGTTTAATATTTTTGTTTCAAAAATTAATTTCAACATAATTATGGAAAACACATAAAAGATAAAAAGGTTTTTATTTCCTCTATAAATACACAATTATTTCCTAAATATTTATCTGTTTTAGCTTTGACGATAACGGGTGAATTAACAAGTAAAATGTTTTTAGTCAAAAGATTTCAAATGAAAAAAGCAACAATTACGTTGCTTTAATATTCTGATTATTATTTCTTTATCCAATTATCTTATCCTCAACCTCATTCCGGGTTTTAATTTGGCCTTGGGTTTGATTCTATTAATGCGGCATAGTGCATTTACACTCGTTCCATTTCGGGCTGCAATTAAACCTAATTTATCATGTTTGCGCACGGTGTAGTATTTCGCAATTTGTAGGGGTTTGGCTTCCCGTTGATAGTAGAATGTATTCTTTTTGGTTATCAAAAAAGATTTATCCCACACCAAACCTGTTGAGAAATTAATAATCTTTTCGGCATTAATGGCATTGCCAATATAGCGGGTTTCAAAATGCAGGTGTGGCCCTGTGGAATGTCCAGTATTGCCACCCAATGCAATTAGCTCACCAGCTTTAACCGTTTGATTGTGCATAACGAGTACCGCAGAAAGGTGCCCATACACCGTTTCCAGGCCGTTATTATGACGCAAAACAATGTAATTTCCATATCCACGAGCCTCATAATCAATAATTCGAACTTTACCCGAAAATGCAGCACGAACAGAATCACCCACGTTCAATCGCAAATCGGTGCCATAATGATAACGGTATCTACGAGGGCCAAAACTGGATGTAATTGTACTTTGATGAATAGGAACAACGAAATTTGAACAATCGATAAGCACCGAATCGGGCAAACTGTCAATGGGAATTTTGTACGGGTTTAACCTTTCTCGTGTCCAGATATTATTATAGATGTCATCCGCAGGATGATTTTCCATCAAGTCGTCAGTTGGGTCATTCAGCATTTCCTCGTAGATATTGGTAGTATCTTTTTTAGGAATGAGTGAAAAAATATTTTTTTGACTATAACCCCCAAAAGTTGAGAGGAATATAAAAGCGATAAATATATGTTTTTGAAAGAAAATGGGCATGAGAATAGTATTGTCCAAAAGGCCTTATATTTAAAACCCTGGATGATTTAATTTTTTAAATACGATAATTGTATTCTCAGAAAAATCGAATTAGTACATAATTAGATTTTTGCAGGGCAAATACAACCAGTTTATTATTAGAATATTAATTGGAAAAGGAAAGATTTAAACTCTTAAATCTCGTCGTTGGCATATAAAAAGTTCAAACCTGCTTGTTCAAACTCAAAAATTTCTTCCGCCTTAAAGAATCGTACCAATTCAGTTGCTGCGGACTCAACAGTATCGGAAGTATGAATAATATTTTCTTGTACACTCATGCTAAAATCTCCACGGATAGTACCTTGTGCTGCTTCACGTCCATTGGTTTTACCAGCCATTTCGTGTACAATGTGCACTGCATCAATACCTTTCAAACAACAAACAATTACTGGAGTAATCATCATCGAATCTTTTATTCTTTTAAAAAAAGACCTTTGTGCCAAATGCGAATAATGTTCCACCAATATCTCATCGGATAATTGCATCATTTTTATGCCACATACTTGCAATCCTTTTCGCTCGAAACGATGCATTACTTCACCAATTAAACCACGTTGAATGCCACAAGGCTTGATAATTACCAATGTTTTTTCCATGATATTTATGTTTGAATTTTTAATATATCTCGATTAATGCAGCCCAAAATTAAAGAAATGACGGTTGTAATCAAAAAAAGTTCTATTTCTTTAACTAATTGAGCCCCAATTTATGTTATTGGTTTTCAATTTCCGCAATTGTGCATCCAGCACACGGTTTTCATTTTTCTGTAGTTGAGGGTCATCTTCCAGCACTTCCATGGCCACATTGCGCGCTATCTCCAACATTTTCCCGTCCAATGCCAAGTTGGCAATTTTCAGCTCAAAAGGAAGTCCACTTTGCTGCGTTCCCTCCATATCGCCTGGACCACGAATTTGAAGGTCGGCTTCCGAAATTTCGAATCCGTCGTTGGTGCGCACCATGATTTCCATGCGTTTACGGGTTTCTACGCCCAATTTATAGCCAGTGAGCAACACGCAAAACGACTGCTCTGCACCACGTCCTACTCGCCCGCGCAATTGATGAAGTTGCGACAAACCAAACCTTTGCGCACTTTCAATAATCATAACCGAAGCGTTGGGTACATTTACGCCCACTTCTATCACTGTGGTTGCCACCATTATCTGCGTTTCGCCTTTCACAAATCGTTGCATCTGATGCTCTTTCTCGGCCGCTTTTAGCTTGCCATGCACCATGCTGATTTTATATTGCGGAAAAACTTCCTGCATATATTCAAAGCCTTCTTCGAGGTTTCGTAAATCCATTTTTTCAGATTCCTGAATCAATGGATAAACAATATATACCTGTCGGCCTGCCTCTATTTGTTTGGCCATAAAGCTGTTAAGCGTTGGCCGTTTGGTGTCGTAATAATGATAGGTCTGAATTGGTTTTCGTCCCGGTGGCAGTTCATCAATCACCGACACGCTCAAATCGCCATAAAGCGTCATGGCCAATGTCCGCGGAATGGGCGTGGCAGTCATTACCAACACGTGCGGCGGCTGCACGTTTTTTCGCCAAAGTTTGGCACGTTGCTCCACACCAAATCTATGTTGCTCGTCAATAACCACCAACCCAAGATTCTTGAATTGTACCGTATCTTCTATCAAAGCATGCGTTCCAATCAAAATATTCAACTCGCCGCTTCGGAGTTTTTCGTGCAGAATAACGCGGTCTTTCGGACGGGTAGAACCTGTAAGCAAAGCAATATTAAGCCCAATATCGCCCAAAAATTCATTTATACTCACAAGATGTTGATTGGCCAAAATCTCTGTTGGCGCCATGATACAAGCCTGAAACCCATTGTCCACAGCCATAAACATCACCATCAGCGCCACCAAGGTTTTTCCGCTACCCACATCACCTTGAAGCAACCGATTCATTTGTCTGCCTGAAGCTACATCGGTGCGAATTTCACGCAACACCCGTTTTTGCGCCCCAGTCAATTCAAAAGGAAGATAATCGTTGTAAAAGGTATTGAAAAAATGTCCAATTCTGCTGAACACAAAACCTTTGGACTGATTGTCGCGCCAATTTTTCAGTCGAAGAATACTCAACTGAATGTAAAAAAGTTCTTCAAATTTTAAGCGTTGCCGGGCTTTGTTCAGCGCATCTGCATTCTTTGGAAAATGAACATTCACCAAAGAATCGGTGAGATTGTAAAGCGCGTATTTCTGCAAAATATAGGCAGGAAGCGTATCGGGAATTCCCGATTTAATGCTTTGAACGAGCGGATAAATGATTTTCTGAATCACTTTAGAATTCAGAAAACTGTTTTTCATTCTATCCGACGTATTGTAAAAAGGCTGCAATCCCATCAATTCGGGAGGTGGCATTTTGGAGGCTAATTCAATTTCGGGATGCACAATATTGAACTTGCGGTTAAATGCCGTGGGTTTGCCAAAAACCACATAATCCACGCCCGTGCGATAATTATCGGCAATGTATTTTGCGCCTTTAAACCAAAGCAATTCAATGGTTTCTTGCCCATCGGTAAAAATAGCAGTCAGTCGTTCACTCTTTCCTTCGCCGGTTTTCATAAACTTCAGAATCTGGCCTTTCACCTGAATGAAAGGCATATCTTCGGAAATTTCGTGCAAGAAATAGAACCGGCTTCTATCCACATATTTGTACGGATAATGCCGCAACAAATCCTCGACACTTTTGATGCCAAGTTCTTTGTCGAACAATTCCGCCTTTTTGGGGCCTACGCCGGGCAAAAACTTTATTTCTTGATACGAGAGATCCACTAATAATAGGTATTTGTCTCGCCAAACGCGAGGGTAATTTTATTTTGTTTGGTTTTGAATCATTGAAATTCTATCAGTTAATATGACTTTTATGTGAAAATTCAAATGAACATCTAAAACGAAACATGACAGAATTTTGTATTTACAATCGGAAAGATCAGCATTATTCAGCATTAACTATCAAATGATATGACGAAACGCAAAGATACAATATTACTTTCAGTGCATAAAATATTAACGATAGTGTTGCGCATTTACCTACCTTATTTAATGATGCATCCAAACAAGAATTAATTTCTAGTTGTGTTTTTATTCGAGTATCCAACAAGAATTTTAAATTCCTTCAAAAAAAAATGAAAATAACAGCATTATTTCAAAACTAATATTATCTTTGCACACGTTTGTATTTTTAAATCATGCAAAAGAGAATCACAATAAAAGACATAGCCAAAGAGCTGAAAATTCATCACTCCACCGTTTCGCGCGCTTTGCGAAACGACCCACGAGTGAATGAAATCACGCGTGATATGGTGTTGGCTTATGCTCAGAAACATGAATATCAAACAAATATGAATGCGGTGCAATTGCGTGGCTCAGTAAATAACACCATCGCGCTGATTGTTCCCAATATCAATCACACGTTCTTCTCGGACATTGTGAGTCAACTTTCAAACCTCGCCTACCAAAAAGGTTTTATCATATCTGTTTTTCAGTCAAACGAAGATTATACACAAGAAGTTGACATTGTAAACACCATAATAAAACACAATTATGCCGGCGTGATTGCTTCAATTGCCAAAAACACAACCAACAGTACACATTTTAATTTGCTGAATACTTTCGGGATTCCACTGGTGTTTTTCGATAGGGTTTGTGGCGATATAAAAACACCAAAAGTGCTGATAGACAATTATAATATCACGCTTGAAGCAACCGAATTTTTAATTCAAAAAGGTTATAAAAGAATTGCGCATGTCACTGGCCCTATTCATATTAATGTTTTCGGTGACCGACAAAATGGCTATAACGATGCGATTAAAAAGCATGGTTTGGGCTATAATCGGCAAATTAGCATCAATCAAGATTTCTCGGCAGAGGCTGGACGAAATTGTTTGACGAAATTAATGTCGGAAACAGAAAACCCCGATGCCATCATTTCGTCTTCCATACTTTTGACCATGGGAATTGCAGTTCAGGCTCGTGAAATGTCGTTGCGTATTCCACAAGATTTGGCTTTAATCGGCTTTGGAAACCATTTGAGTTCACTCATTATGCAACCGCAACTCACCTCTATCTATCAGTCGGAAAAGGAAATAGCCGAGATTGCTTTTGATTTATTGGACAAAATGATAAACAAGGAAATTGCCATTGGTGAGGAATGTACTAAAACGGTAAAGGCTCAGATTGTTTATAGAGAATCTTGTTGAAGAATTACCCCTAGCCCCTAAAGGGAGAGTGTGTTAGTATTTATATATAATTGTATTACATTCTGATAA
>JBAXAD010000222.1:0-6122 GCA_037142715.1 Paludibacter sp.
ATTTACAATTTGACAAATTCTATAATTTTCACTGTATGAGGAGGTTGATTTAATGTCAATTTACCTGAAACAATATCGAAATTCTTTTTTGTCCATATCTCAGTCAATTTGTATTTTGAATTATTTAGTTCAAAATCAGTTTTAAAATTGTAGGTTTTTGTGACATCGTTGTCGAGCCAGTTGAATACAGTGATAATTAGCCGATCTTTGGTTTCCAATTTCCAAATAGTTGGAATGTCAACTCCGGAAAACAGATCTAGCGGAATGGCATGAATACCTAATTTGTTGACTGCCATAATGTCTCTATTTTTCAATAACTCCAATCGTTCGGCTGGCAAAGATTCTACCTTATCACCAAAGAAGAAAAGTCCACCCATGATGGCTTCTAAAGTCATGTGACATTTGGCTTCGTCAATTGTATATTGAGGAGAAACGAAAAATGCGTCGGGGTCGCAAATCGCAATATTTTTGTGAATATAGTAGTTTTGTGATACAGCACGAGCAAATCGAATCAATCCTTTTTCGACCTGGTCGGCTTCGATGGTTCCCAATGTTTTGCCGTAAGTAATGTTGGTATAAGGCTCTGCTTCCGATTTATATCCTGGATGATTGATGTCGTTTCCAATACGGATGGCATCGTAACATTCTAGTGCACCAAATACATAGCCCATACTGCGGGTCACAATTAAATCTTCGGGCAATGCATTGCGAATAGAACGAACCGTTTTATTGTGCGCTTGAATAAAAGTCATTGTAGAATCGAAACGTTTTCCTTCTTCCAATCCACCGTAATGGTGATCCCATTTCATAAACGAAGGTCTGTAAGCTTCCACTAATTGTTGAAATCGACCGGTAGCAAAAGCAGGAACTTCAGGATTACTACCATCCATGTACACAGTACCTACTGTAGTTTCCATTTCATCATCGCCTTTTGCCACTTTTTTGGTCGCAGCAGGTTTTAATATCCATTCGGGATGTTTTGCAATAACTGGATCAGCAGGATTTGTACGAAAAGGGCTCACGTGCAATCCGAAATCAAGACCTTTACCTGTAATGTAAGTCGACAAATAGTGTATGCCATCAGGAAATGTTTTATCATCGATTTTATAAAGCCCTGGCTGTGTCCACCAACCACCATCAAGCTGAACGGTTTTCCAGCCATATTCCTTTAAATTCTTATCAATAAAATCTGCTGAAGCTAAGAATTGCTTTTCAGTAATGTATCGTCCATAAGTATGCCATGAACTCCAACCAGGTTCAGTACAATGCATCGGTTTGCCTTTGCGTACGTTTTCGCCCATAATTTTGCCTGTTTCCAACAATATCTTAGTTGGACGTTGATTTTCCCAAAAACCAACCAAGAAGGCATCGGTAATGATGTTTTTACCTGCAGGAACCCAAATTTTCTCTTTTTCAAACATGGCGCCGCTGCGTGCCGACAGTTTTAGTTTGTTGAAATCATCTTTCACCGGTAATTCCCATTTAAAATTATTGGGCCACAACTCGCTGGCAATACTGGCAAAAGAAAAGGCGCAGTTTTTACTGTCGTTTACCAACATACTCAACCAAACTCCGGTATCGGCTTTTGAAAACGAACCTTGTTTTGCTTTTTTTGTTCCCAATTGATATGGATACATAATAGCTCCGGTGTGCGGTGCAGAAGCACTTTCGTTAAATATCAACCAATCTTTGCTGTTTCCGGGCAACACAATATTTTCTTTGTCTGAATTAAACAGTCTGATACCGCCCAATTTAAATTTCGCACTGGCTATTAAGGAAGAATTCATCACCAAATACGGACGACCTTCCATCAATTCAAATTCAATGGTAAAATTTGAAATTAAAGGATGGTTTTCGCAGATAAGGTAGAGATATTCCACTTTTCCGCTATAATTGTTCACTTCGCTCAATCGGGTTCCTTCTTTTTTCTCCCATCTAATGCTTTTGAACTCGCTTACCGACACCCAATTGTCGTTGATATTAATCTCGGGTGTGAGATTATTCAACTGTGCAAATTTTGTATCCCATTGGATACTGTACTCGGCGCTATTAGCACTGTATTTCACTGTTGGTTGCACTGCGGCAACTAAATTAAACGCTAGCATCAAAAGTGCAGCAACTAAACTGTTTTTTTTCATCATATAATATTTATAAATACAAAAATATGGTAATCTTAATTTCTTATCCGTTGAAGCACAAACTCTATAATTGTTTCTTCATGGTTTTAAAACTCCTTGCTGTTTTTTATCGAAGTAAAGTAATTTATGTTTGTAAGTGTAAAAATATCAAGTTTATTTTTGATACAAAGTAAAGCAAAAGACATATGCAATACCTATCAAAAACGTATCAATTAATAGGCGAATTTGTTTCAATGATTAAAAAAAGAACAAAACATCTCTATAAACAATTGGCTTGAAGATGTTTTGATAGTGTTTAATAAAATTGAGAGAATTCTCTACTATTATTTTCCTAGATTGTCGAAGAACAAAATATGGATTTTGAAGAGATTATTTCTGTCTAAAATGCAAGCGAGTAACTACTCTATTGGCACTAATTTCCCAACCTTAGTCGCTAACACAGGTTTTTATTTTTATTTCTACTTTCGAAAATAAAACTTAGTCAATACTAAATATAAGGCTGAATTGTAAACAACGAAATGATAAAATGATGATCCGCAAAAGCAACAATAAATTCCGATTAGAACCCATTTCGACAGATTAATGGTATTTTAAAACATCAAAACCTCAATTCGTACTTTCGTCAAAATAAATCAATTATTTATTGTTAATCAAAAAACAATTCCTATCTTTATATCCTCATTCACACTCTTACACAATTTCCCAAGTTTTCCTTTATTACATGTACATACATAGGAGATAACTAGCACTTTGCATAAGCGATGTTCCGATGATACTCTGTAGTAATACCTGATGCCAGCTATAGGTTAACCATAGCTTATCCATAGATGTCCCATACCTTAGCCTTAGTATCAAATACCAATACATATCTATGTATTAGATTTATATGACAGAATAAGGACATAAATGGTTGATAAGGTACTAGCTCGGAACATCGTGGGAGTATTCAACTAACAGACTAAGATGAAATAGCTAGTTATTTAGTAGGTAAGTGCAAAAAAAAGAAGAACCCCTAGTCCGCCAGCTGGCGGAGAATTAAGCAAGAATCGATTAGGTTAAACTGGGACAATGATTTAGCAAGAAAAGAATTTTATATTCTTTCCCAATGGATTAGGGGGCAAATATACTTTAATCGCTAAGTCAATGCGTCAAACCGCCCCAAAAGCGGTTGGACGCAAATATTCCCGCCATTGCTAGCAATATCCAAATGCCATCACCAACAGGCAAGCTTGCACCTGGGTCACCAGCACCACCAGCACCATCTACTTTTTTAGCCGATTTGCTATCGGTCAGGCTAGTGGAAACGGAAGCCGTTTTGGCTGCCAATGCGGATGTGGCACGTTTTGATCCTTGCTGACTTTGACTTGTCATGGCAGCTTCAGCTGCATGTGTATCGAGCAAAAGTAAGGCGTTAATGTCCGATTTTGTTGGATTTTGTTGATTAGAGATATATCGAACCTCCGAATTTCCAAATGCAAAGGATTGCGATTGATTTCGGGCATAATTTCCGCTTGAACTGATATGGTTGTTAGACGAAGATGCCTCGTTCAAGTTCAGACCATTCGATTGTTCTATTCCCGTTGTTGGAAAATCAGGATTTGATGTTTGGGCAAAATCGCCACCCGAAGTGTTTTTCATTTTGTAGCCAGGCAATGTTACACCTGATAAATCGGAGCGTATTTCACTGGTTGGAAACTGGGCTGTGACTGCCACTTTATTATCGGACAGCAAATTGACTGACTTCGATTTGGATAACTGACCAAAACTGGCCGATAGGTTGGTTTGCTCCAAATTGGAACCAAAAAACATTAATGCATATACGGCTGCGCCTAATATAACTGCTAAAAGGAGCAATGCGCCTGTTTGATTTGAATTTCTACTCATGATTTTTTAAGTATTATGTGATTTAATATGTAATTCAATATTTGATGAAAAGCTTATTGAATGGTGTTTTTTTTAATTGATTGAAGGATTCTTTATCAGCCATTTCAGTGCCATTTCTTCATCCAAAAATATTTTTATAGGAATGTTATTATTAGTACAAGTAGTTTCAAGAAAACTAAAAAAATCCATGTCGTTTTCATTGCTAATGATTGCTGCTCGTATTTGTCTTAATTTTAAATCCACGCTGTCGTAATAATCAGAAAACCAATAATATGCTTCGGTAATGGAAATATAGTTTTTGGATAAACGATAATCAAATATCAGCTTGTAATTAAAATCATGGGCTTGCAAACGCATCAAAACGCCCATTTCTGATAATTCTTTTGTTCTTAAATCGCCTGTTGTTCTAACAATTAACAGCTTGTTATTTTCGTTAATTTCCGTAATATAGGTCATGGTTTAATAAGCTTGTCTTTCATTCAACCGTCCCAAAGGGATTGAACTGGTCGGACAGTAAAAAGAATGGATTCTTGTTTACAATATTCCGTCTGACCACTTGAAGCAGTCAGACGGATATTGGTTGAAATTTAAAAAATTATTTTTCTGGTTGAGATGGTTGTTCCATTTTGCAACAGAACGGTATAAATACCTCTGGCTCCCAATTTGATTTCCATCATGTTGCTGTTGGCAGTTTTGCTAACCAACATTCGACCTAGCGCATCGTAAACACGAACCGATGAATTTGGTGACAAATTCTCAATTGACAGTTGACAATTGACAATTGACAGTTTTGGTGCATCTAGGTTGTTACCAATCTGATTGTTATCCGTTGCAATCCGTTGAGCTGTAATACTGAAACGGGTAGTGCTTGTTCCAGATGCAGCTGTAAACTTATAATCAGAAGTTAACAAATCAGCAACAACTACCCCATTTTCCAACAGTAATAATTTGGATAAACTTTTGGCTTTTGTTGCATCAACACTAATGGTAGTGCTTCCAGCTGTTTTGGTATAAATGGCCAAAGGAAGATTTACCACACTGCTAGTTGGCAATACGTTGAATGAATAATTGAGCCCATCCAATACAGTATAAACTTGTGGTATAGCTGTTCCAGTGGTAATCATTTTCTCGTAATCCACACCATTTTGATAGTTTGCACTTTGGGTATCGTCCATAACAATGTTGGTTCTATCGGTTCCAGTAGCTGTAGTGAAATCCAAGTAAACCACATCTGCAATAATTGTTGATACACTTGAACGTGTGGACTGACGCGATGTCAAGTCGAAAGATAAGCTACCATTGGCAACAACTTTGGTAAAGTAGGCTGTAAATGGATCAACAACAGGCAGATCTTGCTTGTAAATGTTATTATAATGATCTTTATAAGTTAATCCATCAAATATATACATATTACTCATATTACTTCCATTATTCGCATCATATTTACTTATATAAGGTTGCCCTACCAAATTCCAACCATAATTGGTTGAAGCAGTAGCACCAGTATAATTAGTTACACCTATAGTTTTTGCTGATTCACTTGCCACAATGGCTTTGGTCAATAAAAATGTCAATGTTTTATCACCTGCTGCCGACCCAAAAATATAACCTCTATTAGCAGTCAAAACACCCGAAGTTACATGTTCCCAGTTTGCACCTGCACCATTTGTAGCCCGTTTCTGCCCATTGTATTGCTGAATAAACCAATCAACATCAATGGCTCCGCCACCAGTGATTTCGCTCACATTAACATCGCAAGGGAATGCCATAAAGTACCATTTGGTATCGTCGATGGTCCGTTGGTATTTTACTTTTCCACTTCCAACGACATTAATTCCGCCACTACCCAAATTGGCACTAAAAGTACCGGCATTATCAGCTTTCAGAATCAAATCACCTGTAATTTTCAAAGTATTTGCAGTTGTAAAATTAAGTTTTGAACCAGATCCTACTTCCACATTGCCAGTTACATCAACTGTATTTGCCACTTCAAAAGTAGAGCTAGGAGCTAAAGTAACACCACCTGTGTTTACAACCAACGGTTCATTCACTATTACTTTTGTACCCGTTGAGGTTGCTAAACTCTTTACTTCACTGGCT
>JBAXAD010000223.1:0-6059 GCA_037142715.1 Paludibacter sp.
CGCAGTATTTAAAGGTTGACATAGAAACTTGGTCTTAAGCCCCCAGTAGGGGGTTTGGGGGTCGTTTTTCCTTATTTCGGTTGCATCACAATCAGCGGCAACAGCATTTCTTCCAACGAAACCCCACCATGCTGGAAAGTATCTTTGTAATATCCAACATAATGGTTGTAATTATTTGGGTAAGCAAAGAAATTATCGTTGCAAGCAAAAATGTAGGCCGAACTCATATTTGGACTTGGCAAACCCACTTTGGTAGGTTGCAATATCTCAAAAACTTCTTTTTTGTTGTAGCTCAAGTTTTTACCTACTTTGTAACGCAAGTTCACGTTGGTATTTCTGTCGCCCACCACTTTAATGGCTCCATCCACCTGAATGGTGCCGTGATCGGTAGTGAAAACAACCTTGTAGCCGCGTTGTGCCATAGCTTTGAAAAGGTCGTAGGTTTTCGAGTGCTTGAACCACGACAAAGTCAATGAGCGATAAGCCTCGGCATCGTTGGCCAGCTCACGCATCATTTTGGAATCGGTACGTGCGTGTGAAAGCATATCAATAAAATTCAGCACGCAAACATTCAACTGGTTATTATTGATGCGAGGCAATTGATCTATCAATCGTTCGCAGGAATTGGAGTCACTTATTTTGTGGTACGAGAATGTATAGTTTTTCCGGAATCGTTGCAGCTGGGTTTGCAGCAAATCCTTTTCAAATAAATTCTTGCCTTCTTCCTCGTCCTCCTCTACCCAAAGTTCCGGAAACATTTGCTGAATTTGCAAAGGCATAAGTCCAGAGAAAATAGCATTTCTGGCATATTGTGTAGCGGTAGGTAAAATGCCGCAATACAATTCCTCCTCATTAAACTGATAAAACTCGCTCAACATTTCGCGGATGGCTTTCCACTGATCATATCTAAAATTATCCACCAATATAAAAAACACTTTCTCGCCCTTATCAAGCAATGGGAACACTTTCGTTTTGAATAAATCGGTGCTCATCAAAGGTTTCTTCTCTGGATGTTCAAACCAATCCACGTAGTTTTTCTTGATGAACTTGGTGAAGCTGTTGTTTGCATCGGCCTTTTGCATTTTGAGCATTTCGTCCATGCCGCTGTCGGTTTCTGCCAATTCCAGTTCCCAGTAAATAAGCTTTTTATACACTTCCACCCAGTCTTCGTAAGTCAAAGTGTCGTTTATTTGCATGCCAATACGCCCAAATTCCGATTGATAAGTGGAAGTGGCATGTTCGTTCACAATTTCCTTTTGGTGAATATTCTTTTTAAGCGTCAATAGTATTTGGCTAGGATTCACCGGCTTGGTCAGGTAATCGGCTATTTTGTTGCCAATGGCCATGTTCATGATATTCTCCTCCTCGCTTTTGGTAATCATTACCATGGGCACATTGGGGTCAATATCTTTTATCAATGCCAAAGTTTCCAGACCACTCAGGCCTGGCATATTTTCATCCAGGAATATTATATCAAAAGTCTCATTCTGGCAAAGTTCCACAGCATCTTTCCCGTTTGTCGCCGTAACAACTTCGTATCCCTTTTCTTCCAAAAACAAGATGTACGGACTCAATAAATCCATTTCATCATCAGCCCAAAGTATGCGGTCTTTTTTCATTTTATATTGTCTAATGTCTGAAGTCTAAAGTCAAAGGTCTTTACTTCTCCAGATTTTTGTTATTTATTAAAAGGTTGATTGTGTTTAAAAAAGACTTAAGCGGAAGCATGTTTGTATATTTGAAATTATTAAGCAAAAACGAGTCAAAGTCCTTAGACTTTAGTCCTTTGACCTTAGACTTTTATTATTTCAAATAATACGCACTCATAAAATCAAAATACACGTCCATTGCATCGTTTTGCATCAATGTATTCAGGTTCTTTTGTGAGCCGAGCAAGTTCCTGTAGTTCGCATTTTTCAATCCCTCAAACAGTGTTTTATCCTTAATCATTCTCAGCAAATATGATTTTGCAATATATGCATCTGCAAGGCTTCCAATGATGATTACTTGTTGCTTATTGGCACTCTCCAAAGACACTTTCAAATTCATAACTCCATAATTAGCTGCATTGTATTTATCAAAAGCTGCTTTTATTTTTTCAAAATCAATTTTACCCGATAATACATAAATGGCTATGAAATGTGGTTCGTTGGCACGATAAGCAAATAAATTTTTAAACAACGGAACATCATCTTTCTTGGGTTGCACAGTAGTTGTTGCAGGCGGAGCTACTACGGCAGTTTCGGGTTTCACCACAGTTTTTACAGGCGGTATTACTTTCTCAACTGGCTTTTCAGCAACTTTCTCTGGAACTTTCACAACGGTTTTCTCTACAACTTTCTCCGGAACTTTCTCAATCGGTTTTTCGGCCATTTTCACCTCTGTTTTTTCAATTGCTTTTGGCGCTACTGTCAAAGTATTTTTACTTGTATTGTCCTTAATAATAACTGGCTCCTGTTTTTTAATAGGTTTCTGAGTCGATATTGGCATTTTCTCATTCCCGCTCAAGTACTTTTTATCAAACAACATATAGTCTTTTAAACCAAATCCAGTTTTAAGTAAAGCATAATTCTCTTCCGAAATAATGATTTTTTGTACTTCAAATTGTTTAAATAAATCATTCACTCCATTGTCCGAAACCAAAGATTTTTCGTACCACAGGGCTTCATCGTACGATTCTAAATTAGTGATAGATAAAGCATTGTGCGTACTGTCTAATTTATTGATTACCAAATCAAAATCTTTAATCATAAACCGCGAGAAATTGAACGATGCAATGTTGTAAAGCAGTTTATTCATTTTGGTTGAATTTGCATTGCTTATCAACAACAACCGGTGCTTGGTTAGCTTTTCGTTAGAGAACTCTTGTTTGTTTATTTCCTCTAATTCTGATTTTGTTTTTTCGTCACGACGAGTCAATAATGAGCCACTTGTACTCCCTTTTTTGGCTTCATGTCCCTGTTTCATCAACGCCAAAATATCCTTGGACATGGCACTTACATCGCTTTCTGGGTAAGCTTTGACAAGTTCATTTAGTGCTGTTTCAAACTTGTCGACACTTTCTTTTTTCCCAATACTCAAAGCATTTAGAAATAAAAACTTGGGCATGAGAGTGGACAACGGGAAATTTTTCTGAATGTAACTTACATGTTTGTAAACAGTTTCAAAATCACTTTTGTTGTAAGCTTCATAAGTCAGACTATAAATAGAATCCTGCTCCTTGTACATGCGCACAAGTCGCTCTGTATAATCGGGTTGGGATAATATTTCAGAATACTTGGACTTGGGAAACTCAGTAATGAGTTTCGTTCTGTACGCATTTGCCTCGGTCTGTTTTCCAAGTTTTGTATCCATCAAGTAGATTTGGAAATAAGCATCTGGAATTCTTTTGTCACTGCCAAACCGACGTATAAACTCCTCAAAAGTGCTTATAGCCATCGGTATATCTTCCACTTTGTCCTTGTAAACGAGTCCCATATTGAAAAGGGCAGTGGCCAATTCTGCGTTCGACTTGGTCATTTGTGCCGGAGTAACCGGTATTTGTCGCAAATAAAACTCTGGACTTTTCACATCAGTTGGACCTTCTTTTTTTGACAAGCTATCTTTTTTGATTGATGAGTCATTTGGCAATGCCGAAGCTGTATTATCATCTCCAAAAAGCGACGTTGTTTTGTTGGTTCTACGCCAATTATCTTCCAATTTTCGCTTGCCCCATTTCTTCTGAAATTCCGTTTGCCCAGTTCGTATCAAATTCTGATTATAAAAATACCACTCACCTCCAATACCGGGCATATTACCTCCAATTGGGGGCAGCGATGCAAAATCTTCCTCTCCATTTCCAAAAGTACTTACTTTTATACTTTCTTTCAAGGTTTTTTCAGCAGCAGCTTTTTCGTCAGCTATCATCTTCTCAATCAACTTATTTACAACTTCAAGTCTTGCTTTCTCGGGCATTGCTGCCAATCGTTGCAAACTATCTTGCAATAAAACAATGTTGTTTTGTGTCACCAATTCACTCAATGTTTCGGCACGTTTTGTTACTCGGGCAAAATCCTCTTGTTCATTAGTAATTATTTTTCCAGCCTCCTCGTAGCAAGGTTGAGCCAACACGTAGTTACGTTTTGTGTAATACAAATCGCCTAAAGTTATTAATGTCACAGCTTTGTCAATACCATTTCGGGTGCTATTTTTGGTCGAAAGTTTATAGTTTTCAATGGCATGTAAAGTGTCAGCGTGTTGCATGAATGTGTTGCCTAGCGCAAAATAGATTTGATCAAGATACTCTTTGTTGTTCTTGTTTTTGAGCATTTTACGGAGGTCTTTCCGTAGGTTCGACACACTTCCCACGTTCAATTGCGTACGACTTATTCGTGCATTAAAATCCATTTCGTAAGGTGGATTCGACTTGATAACTTTCGAAAAAGCTTCATAGGCAGCTTTATTATCGTTTGTTTTTTCATAAAGTTGTGCCAATACAAATCCAAAGCGCTGTTCCATGGCACTATTGCTTTCCTTCGACAATGCCAATTCTAAAAATGGAATAGCCTCTTTATATTGATGTTTTTTGAGTAGTAAATCGGCGTTAATTGACGAGAAAAGTCCAATGTTTTTGCTTTTCAAATCGTCTTGCTTCAATTTTGAAAGTACTTGTTCCGCCTCATAAATCCAGCCCATTTCGCCATACGCTCGGGCAGTCCACAACTGACATTGAGCAACTATATCCTTATCGTTGACATAATGTTTTGAAATATAAGAAAATGTGCCAACCGAACCTAAAAAATCTCCTTTGTGAAATTCGGCTTTGGCCAACAACAGCCAGGCTTCACTGAGAGCAGGATTAAATTCCTGTTGATTGTAAAACAGCTGATACTCGGGCGAGTTCGCTTTCTTGTAATCCTTTTCTGGCTTAATTTTAATGGAATGCAACTTAATGGCTTTACGACATTTTTCTATCGTCCTTTCCATATCCGTTTTGGCTGCAGCAGCATTGGAATGCCTACTTATCGGAAACATAGGAATAACCGTAGAATAGTCTTCCTTATTGGCCTTGAGAATGGTTTTCAATCCATCGTTGTAACTTACATACCCATTGAAATAAACATTAAAACGAGTATTGGTGGCATGAAAAGTTCTAGAAGCCCATGTGTTCTTTTTGGTAGAACATCCACTGACTAGAACAATCAATACAACAAAAAACAGCTTTAAGAAATTATGTTTCGTAAGAATGTATTTCATAGAAAAAATTAGGATATTATACAGATAATCAGAGTTGTAAAAATTTCAAACAATAAATACCAATACTTTTTATGACCTTCATTAAGCCAGTAATAGTACGCACGATATTAAAACTTTAAAATTGGCATTCTATTGTATTTTAACTCACAAAAATACGCAATTTCGGCCATTAATAACTAACTTTGACCCGAAAATTACGTTGAATTATGAAATTAAAATGCTTTAATAATCTATGCTTTTTCTCATATTATCTTTGATGTTGCTCTCACTTATCATATTCGTTTCCATTTACTTCCTTCAGAAAAAACAAATTATTGAACCTGAAATAACAATTCCAATCGAAAGTAATTGCTGTGGAGCGCAATCCATTTGCAAACAAGATACTTTATTAAATTCGAGCAATAAAATAGCTCATTATAATGATTTCGAGCTGGATGTTTTAGCCGAGATCTCTCCTGCAAATTTTAGTAATGAGCAACTCAAATTATTGTTAGATGTATTTTTCTCAATCAAAGAAAATGAGATGGCGGGATGGCTACGCAGCCTGCAAATTCGCAATATTCAGCTGCCCGTAGAACTTCGGGAGCAAGCTTTGTTGATAGTGAGTGAAAGGAGATTGAATCGATAGATCATTGCAGATAAGTTGTTCAAAAAACATATCCCACACTAAACTTATTATCCGTAACACTATGATTTACTACTGGATAGTGGTCATAAATACTCCTTCGATTGTAGTAACTGGTTTCAAATGAAAGCAGAAAATGACTATTAATTAGAGTCTGTATATAAATAAAAAAAATGTTCAATATATTTTCTTATATGAT
>JBAXAD010000224.1:0-6058 GCA_037142715.1 Paludibacter sp.
CTATTGGCTTTCATAACCATCCAAGCTGGATGATTGCTAATGCCTATGTATCGAACTTTTCCAGAACGTATCACATCTTCCAATCCACGCATCGTTTCTTCAATTGGCGTAATAGGGTCAACGCCATGTATATACAACAAATCTATGTGCGAAAGTTGCATTCTTTGAAGACTATCATTCACCGAATCCATGATATGAAGTCGCGACAATCCAATCTGATTGGCCCCCGCTCCCATTCGCAGGCGAACTTTTGTAGCAATCACCACCTCCTGTCTATTGACACCGAGTGTTTTTAACGATTCACCCAACATAGTTTCCGACAAACCTTCTGAATATCCATTGGCAGTGTCGATAAAATTGATGCCACTGCTCAAAGATGTTTTCACAATTTGGTTCACTTCATCCTGAGGTAATTGCCCTATGGCTTCCCAATATCCTTTTCCACCAAAAGTCATGGTTCCCAAACAAAGTTCAGAAACCAAAACGCCTGTTTTACCTAATTCCTTATATTTCATGATTATATGTTTTTATAAATGCTTTACTTACATTCTGATGAATTGATTCTTTGAACTTTTAAAACAATTTACTATTATGAAAGTTCAACATAAATTGGTGATGGTTTGATAATGAATCTAGCTTTGACAATTTGCCAGTTGAATAATGTGATGGGCACAATTAATTCTAAAAAGTTTGTTTCCGCCCATTTCGGCAATTCTCAGCAGAAGATTTCTAAATAAAAGTTTGTCTTCTGTACTTAAACTTGAAACGTGTATGAAGCAATCGTTAGGATGCATCTGAATTCCGCTATTCCAATAATAATCAGACGATAACCCCAATTCTGCTAATGCAAATTCAATCGCCACATTATCCCTTTCTTCCACAATGCTGCCATCGGCTGAAGCTATTGTTTGATAAACGCAATGCAAAACCGACAATTTCTGAATCATTTCAATGTTTTTCATATTTTCAAACGGAACGGATTGCAAATATATTGCAACTAAAATAAATTTAGTGAAGTTATTGGCAGCAAAAATACAAATTCTAATTCACATACTTATGTTTCATCTCTATTTTTTTTTACAATCTAAAGAACTGTTTGCATTCTTATGAAATTTGTGTTTTGATTAAAATTTTTAGTTTGATTTTTTCGATTGAATGAGGCTATATATAACATAAATTATTTACCTTTGGAAATTAATATTTGAAAAAGAAAGTAATATGAAACGAATCTTATTCTGATTATCATAATCTACTGAATAACAAACTTCTATTACAAAAAAAACAGTAATCATAAATATCAAAATTCTGTAATCTAAATCTTTTCATCCATAAATACAATTATAATGAGGTTGAAATCCAAATTAAAGAGCTTGTTTTTAAGAGAATTACTTGTACCGTTACTAATATTGCTATCCATACTGATTATTGGTTTTTGGGGATTTATCATCATTGAAGATATTTCGCCGCTTCAATCACTTTATATGTTGGTAATAACGCTTGCCACAATTGGTTACGGCGATGTGGTTCCAGTTACAGATGTGGGTAAAGTGTTTACAATCTGTATTATAATTTCAAGTTTTACGGCAGGTATTTATTCCATTGGAAAAATAACTGCGTTTTTTGCAGAAGGTGAATTGTCAAATATATTAAAGCAACGAAAAATGAATAAAGTACTAAGCAGCATGAAAGGCCATTACATTATTTGTGGTTATGGAAAAACAGGAAAACGTGTTTTGGATGATTTATTAAGTAAGGGTTTGGAAGTGGTAGTAATTGAAAGTAACCCGGAAAGAAATGAAAAATTAAGGGAAGTTTACGACAAGAAATTCATACATATAGAAGGCGATGGTACTAATGATGAGGTACTTATTCAGGCAGGAATTAAAAGAGCGAAGATTTTAATATCGGTACTTTCTACAGATGCCGAAAATCTGTTTGTAACGCTTAGTGCCAAGGATTTGAACAAAGACATTAAGGTGATAACCAGAATAGAAGAAACAAATTCGGAGGGAAAATTCAAAAGAGCAGGAGCAGATTTTATTGTTTCACCCATCGAAATTGCTACCGACAGAATCATTTCTATAGCCACTACAAGCACCGATTTCTTCAGTTTTGTCGATTTTGCAGGAACCAAAGAGGAATTGAAAGATTATAAATTTGGGCTGGTAGAAATTAAAACTGGAAGTGATTTGATTAATAAAACATATCGCGAAGCCAACATTCCACAACGCACTAATCTCGTGGTGATTGGTTTCTACTCTTCGTTGAGCGAGCTGCAAGTGAATCCAAAGGCAGATAACATTATTCAATTTGGCGATAGGCTTCTGGTTTTTGGCAATGAAGACCAAATTCAAAACTTGAAAGAAATTGCTCGGCATTAATCATAAAATACTATTCTTTCAACTCACCATAAAACGTAATTGATTGACGGTTATACGAATTGACCGAAATTGTTGTATTCCCATTTTCGAACATATTAAGTCTAATGTCATAGCTGTTTTCTTTTGATTTCACTTTGAAATGAATATCCCAACCATCTAATTTTTTAGTCTTAACGCAAGTATAATCCGCCATTAGTTCTTCAAATTTAATTCCACCATCGCCATTGTATGGTGCCGAATAAGCAATCCCATAATAAGGAAGATAGGCATAAGCCGAGTCATTTTTTATGCGTAAATCATAACCGTAACTTAGGTTAATATGGCCACCATTACTTGGACTAGCATATTTTACTTCTACAGTAAAATCTTTTGATTCCACTTTTTTATTCAAATCTTGCACTTTCTCAGTCGGAATCTTAGCAGTTTTGCAGGCAGTTATGAATATCAAAACAACTAATGCTACATTAATTAAATGTGATTTCATAATTATTCTCTTTCTAATTATATTTAGTTGAACTTCCATGTTTATAACGTAATAAACAGTTTATTCGTTCAACAGTTCAACTACAATGAGCTTATCAAAAAAACGACCCGTTCTCCAAATTGGAGCACGGGTCGATGAGTTTATTCCTGAATTTCCGGCTGAAATTTACTCTTTTGTCAACTTGAAAATTTTACCTTTCCATGCTGGCATTGGGATGTGAAAAACTTGCTTTGAGCTCAGTGAAATAGAATGAACAGTCTCATTTTCGTCCAACAGATTCATGCAATTATATCTGTTTCCTTCCTCTAAATTCAAAAACTGGAATGCTTCAAGCGGGAATCTAACCTCAGTATCAATGTCTTTGTCATGAAAATTCAGCACAAACAAAAGCAATTCATCCTCATATTTACGGATATAAGCAAACTGCTCATGTGAATTGAATTTGGGGTTATCGAAGTTGGCGAACTCCAAGTCGAACATTAAACCATCGGTTATTGCTTTTTCGGTCAATGTGATATTCAGCAACTTTTTGTAAAAGTTACGCAATTCTTTTTGCTCAGTTGTAAGTTTCTTGCCGTCAAATCTCCCTCCATTGGTCCAGTTCTGTATCGATTTTACACCCCAATAGTCAAAAATGGTTGTTCGTCCATCCACCCCACTGAATCCTTCGCTGTCCATGCCCAATTCACCCAGTTCTTGTCCGCAATAAATCATTACCGGTGCTTGAGTAAGCGTTGCAGCAACAATCATGGCAGGTTGAGCGCTCATGCCGCTACCCGAAAAAAATCCGGATCCGATGCGCTGTTCATCGTGGTTCTCAAGGAAATTAAGCATCTGATTTTCAATGCCGCCTAGCGATTGCCAGGCATTGGTTATTTCGCGAACCGGAAAATTCTTACTTGTTACATTGCGGAGAATTTCATACATGCCCACTTTGTCGTACAAATAATCGAATTTGCCATTGCTTAAATAGTTCCGATATTCTGCTGGATTATAGACTTCTGCAATAAACAATACATTGGGATATTTTTCTTTCACCTTCGAAATTGCCCATCCCCAAAATTCTACTGGCACCATTTCTGCCATATCGCAGCGGAAACCATCAACTTTTTTCGATGCCCAGAACAGCAAAATATCACGCATTTTCAACCAAGTATCAGGAATGGGATCAAATTGTTTCTGATGACCTTCAACATAATTTACTCCGTAATTAAGTTTCACGGTTTCGTACCAATCATTAACGCTTGGAGAGGCAGTAAATTGGTCATTGCCTGTTGATTTTGCTGGAAATTCGTTATATCCTTTTGTATCAAAAGTTGCTGCAAAGTTATGATTTGGATGGTAGTAAAAATTATTTAGTGGTGAGAAAGCCCAATTTGAATTGTCATTTTCGCCCAAATCCACAACACCGGTTGGCTTTGCATCCGAGTGATATTCTCGAGCCACATGATTAGGCACAAAGTCGATAATAACTTGCATACCAGACTTATGGGTTCTCTTTACAAGGTTTTCAAATTCAGCCATTCTATTTTCAACATTTTCGGCCAAATCGGGATCCACATCGTAGTAATCTTTGATAGCATATGCCGAACCTGCCTTCCCTTTTACTACTCCATTGTGGTCTTTTCGAATCCCAAAAGCTGAATAATCAGTCTGTGTGGCATGTTCTATAATACCTGTGTACCAAATATGCGTTATGCCCAAAGATTTTATCTCGCCTAGGGCTTTGGCAGTAAAGCTATTGAACTTTCCACAACCATTTTCTTCGAGGGTTCCATTGTGTTTATTGTTGTTATTGAAATTGCCAAATAGGCGCGGAAGTACTTGATAAATTACAAATTTCGACATGAATTAATGTTTAGTTTCTCGTTATAATTATGAGTTAGTGTGCATGATGTTATGGAGTTTTTAGAAAAGTGAATTCGATATTTTTATTTGTTTAATACGCTCTTTTGATTCAGCGATTTAACCGTTGTAACTTCAAATTCGGCAGGTAAACTACGCATTACTTTCGATGATTTGCTAGCACCTTTCTTTTGACAAATAATTAAATTATCAAGCCACACAGTACCTTTTGGGGGAACCATAAAACCAAAATGATTTCCGGGATCTGTACCCACCATTTCGTTGGAATAACAATACTGATTGTTGATGAAATAATAGAGCATTCCACTAATTTTAAACACTTTAAGTGTGTTTTTTCCATTTATCGAAATTATCGGCTTTGTTAGTTCTGTAAAGAAACTATACCAAGTGCGATTGCCCATATACATTTTCTGAATATTATTGATGGTAAAATAATCAACAGATTCTGGATAAGAAGTTGTTTTAACTAGGACGGTTCCAAAAACCAAACCATATTGGTCGTTCGCATCCGAGGAGGACGCTTGAATTGTCAATTGATAAGAAAAATCTGTTTGAAGATTTATTAATGAGTCCCTTAAATATACCAAATAAACATCGGACACTTTTGATTGAAAACTTAACCGACCATTGTCTATACTGGTTTTATACTGGTTGTTATCAACAATTGCCAAACCTGACTGCGCTGGAGTATCAAAACTTAGTTGCCTTGAAACAGAAAATCCTGTAGTATCTGCCAAGAACTGTTGACTAGCAAAAGTTGGTGAAGGGGTACTTTCGTTAAATAATTCATCCAAATAATAAGCCCTACGTACTCCATGATAATTGATATTCCATGCCCTATCATTCACCTTATCACCTCCACACATTATCGATTTCCAGTCGCCATTTTCTAATGAAGTATTCAAGTGAGCTCTATTTAACAATCCGTGTCCCAATTCATGAAAAATCAAGTCTTCTTTCATTTGATCAGCACCTGCAGTGGTTGAAATCTCATTCCAATACGTCTGGTCAATTTCTATACGAATTGGGTCTTCGTAATGCGTTAAGCCAGCCGTATTATCTTTCAGATTGGCGAATTCGATGATTAATCCCTCAGCTTTGACGTTAAAAGTATCCTTGTGTGTAGCAGCAATGGTTTCAAAACGCTGTAAATACTCAGTAAATTCAGAATCTATACGGTATTCGTTGTGGTCTTTGCACGATGAAAAAATAATTATCAGCAATAAGAACAAACTGGAAAAAATTGATTTAAAAGGCATATTCGAAATGATTTTTGAAAAAAACTTATGCAAATATAAAACAAAAAACGCTTGTCATCTGTTATTAC
>JBAXAD010000225.1:0-6047 GCA_037142715.1 Paludibacter sp.
ATGAGTAAAAAAAAATTCATAGTTGCCACTCGCCCGAGCCTGTTAGCTTTTACACAAACGCAACAAACAGTGGCTTTGCTGCAAGAAAAAAATCCAGACTGCGAATTTGAAATCATAAAAATATCAACCCATGGTGATGCTGTTACCGACAAACCGCTGACTGAATTTGGTGGGACTGGCGTGTTTGTAAAGGAACTCGAAAATGCCATTTTGCAAGGAAAAGCTGATTTTGCAATTCACAGCCTAAAGGATGTACCCAGCATCCAGCCAAAAGAATTGATGCTCGCTTCCTTTCCAAAAAGAGAAGACCCACGTGATGTTTTGTTGATAAAAAACGGATTAAAGTTGAGCGATTTAGATGAAAACTGCAACATTGGCACTGGCAGTCCGAGGCGAATTGTACAAATAGCCGCGTTAAAACCATCTGCGAAATTTACAGATTTGCGAGGAAATATCGACACCCGACTGCAGAAACTAGCTGATGGACAATACGATGCTATCGTGTTGGCAGCTGCAGGACTTAATCGGTTGGGAAAAGAAATTGCTGCCAATGCGTTTCTGTCAGTTGAGATTTGCGTTCCGGCCATTGGTCAGGGAGCCATTGCTTTGGAATGTAGAACTGAAGATAAAGAAACTATTGCGTTGCTTCGCACAATTAATGACCCAAATACCGAAATTGCCATTCTTGCGGAAAGAAGCTACATGAAAACCGTTGGCGGTGGTTGTAAATTTCCACTTGGCGCTTATGCCACTATCGAAGATGAAACGGTGCAACTGTCCGTTATGCTTGGCAATCATCATACCAACCAAATTATTAGACTAGATGGAGGTGCTCCCATAGCGGAAGCTGAATTGTTAGGTAAAAAGCTGGCTGAAAAAATCATTAAAGAGGCAGAAAATCAAGAACTTGAGATAGTCAACAATTAATAATTAGATGACAGAACGCAAATACATATTACCGAAAGCAGAAAGCGAATTTGTAGAATTCAAATCGACTTTTAATGTGTCTGTGATAGAATCTTTGGTGGCTTTTGCTAATACCAAGGGAGGAACCGTGTATGTTGGTGTTAGTGATAAAGGGTTGGTGAA
The DNA here is from genome assembly GCA_037142715.1 of Paludibacter sp. Lineage (GTDB taxonomy): Bacteria > Bacteroidota > Bacteroidia > Bacteroidales > Paludibacteraceae > Paludibacter. The sequence goes on from JBAXAD010000225.1 coordinate 1,090, forward strand.
AGGTGTTGAAATTGCTGCTGAGAGTGTTCAAAATTGGGTAAATGAAATAAAAAACAAAACAGAGCCTTCATTAGTCCCTGATATAGATATTCTTGAAATAGACTCCAAAAAGGTGATAGCAGTTCGAATCCCCGAATATCCAGTTAAACCAATTTCTATTCAAGGACGGTATTACAAAAGAACAGCCAATTCCAACCATTTAATGACAGCTGCTGCCGTTTCTGATTGTTATTTGCAAGTAATGCAATACTCGTGGGATGCTTACATAAATGCCGATGCAACATTAGATGACTTAGATGCGAAAAGGATAGATAATTTTATTAACAGAATAAATGAAAAAGGCAGAATAAATTTAGTTGGAAGTAACCTTGATAAGTTACGAAAAATCCAATTGATTAAAAATGATTTACCGACCAATGCAGCCATGCTTTTGTTTGCAAAAGAACCTTTGATGTGTGATATACATGCTGGAAGACTGAAAACGGCTGAAATGATTCTAGATGATAAAATCATAAGAAATACTCTTTTTGAGGCAGTTGAAGAAACGATGCGTTATATCATTGGACATTTAAAGGTGGCTTATGAAATCACATCCCAAAGTGTGCGAACAACAACTCAACGCACTGAAATATTTGAGTACCCTTTGGATGCTATACGTGAAGTGGTAATGAATTCCATCATACATCGAAAATACAATAATCCGATTGACATTCAAATTAAGATTTTTGATAATCGAATCACCATTTTCAATCCAGGAGGACTGTATGGAGATATCACTATCGATGACTTAAAAACAGATGATTATCAGTCATCTGCCCGAAATAAACTTATCGTAGAAGCCTTTTATTTAACGGGCGATATTGAAAAGTACGGAACAGGTTATCGCCGAATTCGTAAGGCAATATCCGATTATCCAACCATGAAATTTGACTATAAGGAGATGCAGGGTGGTTATTTGGTGGAATTTAGTTATGATGAACAGAAAAAAGATGAAACCATAAATAATAAGCAAGTAAAGGTCGTAGAAAAGGTCGTAGAAAAGGTCGTAGAAAAGGTCGTAGAAAAGGTCAATAATAATCAGCGAAAAATTCTATTCTTTATCAAAGACAATCCGTCAATTACAGCTTCCGAATTATCAAAAGAAATTGACATTTCAATACGTAAAATTCAAGAAAACATATCAAAACTTAAATCATTAGGATTACTTGTTCGTATTGGCCCAGACAAGGGAGGGCACTGGGAAGTAAGAAATTGGTAGTTAGCAGTGATTATCAAAATCAAATAATTAACGCATATCTTTTTGTAAATATCAAACGTGGGTCATCTAATTAATAAAATTATCATTTCTACTCGACCGATTTCGGAAGATGATTCTATCAAGGATTATCTTGTGGGAAAGGGTGCAACAGTGTTGAATTTTCCGATGATAAAGATTTATCCTGTTGCATTGACGGATGAAATCAGAAAGTTGTTGTTACATATTTTTGATTATCAATGGATTGTATTTACAAGTAAAAACGGTGTAAAATATTTCTTTCAGTTTTTGAGTGAGCTAGGTATCAGCTTAGAAGAACTTTCGGCAATAAAAATAGCTGTAATCGGGAAAAAAACGGCTGCTGAAGTTGTGAAATATTACCGTCAGCCCGATTTGATTTCGTCGGGAAATAATTCGGCTGATATGGCTTATGAACTTGCTGAAGTACTACAACCAACTGATAAAGTGTTACTAGCTCTTGCAGAACTAGCTAATGATAAATTGGAAAACAGACTCAAAGATTTATGCATTGCGAAGCGTTTTGATGTGTATATGACTGAAGAAGAAGATAACGTTTCGAGAGAAATTATTGAACGAATAAAAAACGACGATTACCACATTATTATGTTCACGAGTCCGTCAGGTTTTAGGCATTTTTCAAAAATAATGATTGATAATAATATAACTGCCAATATAAGAGCCGCTTGCATTGGCACAACAACAGAAGAAGAGATGCTAAAAAACAATTGCAAACCGTTGCTTGTTTCAGCGAGGTCGGAAGGAGAAAGTTTTGCTAGGCAATTGGAAAGCTATCTAATTGCAAACTAATCACTAATACCTTATTCAATGACAAAAAGCACGATTTTGCAGATACAGGATATTCCTGTTTCGGTGGTATCCCTTGACAATAACGATTATATCTGTTTGACTGATATGGCTCGGTTTAAAGATACTGAGCGTACTAATTATGTAATTCAAAATTGGATGCGTTCTCGTCAAACCATCGAATTTGTAGGTTTATGGGAACAATTACATAATCCGAATTTTAAAGGCGTCGAATTCGACGCCTTTAGAAATGAAGCTGGGTTAAATAGTTTTTCACTAACACCTCAACGATGGATTACGGCCACTAATTCAATTGGAATTATTTCAAAATCAGGCAGATATGGTGGAACTTATGCACATAAAGATATAGCATTTGATTTTGGAAGTTGGTTGAGCCCAATTTTTAAGTTGTATTTAATAACAGAATATCAACGACTTAAAGAAATTGAGAGTGATAGCAATAAATTAGAATGGAATGTGCGTCGCATATTAACCAAGGCAAATTATTTGATACAAACCGATGCCATACAGCAGCATATTATTCCACAAAGTAATTTGGCTAAACAAAAAGAATGGATTGTTTATGCTGAAGAGGCTGATATATTGAATGTTGCACTTTTTTGATATACTGCAAAACAATGGCGCGATGCAAATACGGACTTATCAAATTCGAATAAGAATGTGCGCGATTTTGCAACCATCAATCAATTGGCGGTGCTGTCTAATCTTGAAACACACAATGCAGAACTAATCAAACAAAATATTGATAAAATAGAACGATTTAATCAATTATCAGTCATAGCTGCCTATCAACTGAATGTGCTTGACAAAGCGGATAGCTTGAAGAAATTATGATGAACAAAACACTAATCACCAAACATTAATCACTATATAATATGTCATTTCCACAAACCCGTCTCCGTCGTTTAAGAAAAAATCCAATTCTTAGAAACATGATTTCAGAAACAACCATCAGTGCCGATGATTTGATTATGCCACTGTTTGTCTGTCCTGGAACCAACGTAAATAATCCGATTTCTTCAATGCCAGGCAATTCGCAATTATCCATTGATTTATTATTGGAAGAATGTACAAAGATATTGGCTGCGGGTGTAAAGTCCGTATTGCTGTTTGGCATTCCCGAAAGCAAAGATGAGCACGGACATGTGGCATGCGGTCACAATGGCATTGTTCAGAAAGCCATCAGAGCTATTAAAGAGAAATTTGAAAATCAACTGCTTATTGTGGCCGATGTCTGCAACTGCGAATATACCACGCACGGACATTGCGGTACAATTGTGGATGGCGACGTGGACAATGACCTCACGCTTGTAACACTTGCCAACCAGTCGTTGTCGCTTGCACAAGCCGGTGCTGACATTATTGCGCCAAGCGATATGATGGACGGACGCGTGAAGAAAATTAGAGAGATATTAGATGAAAATGGTTTTAGCGGAACACCTATTATGGCATATTCGGCCAAATATGCTTCAGGTTTTTATGGTCCGTTCAGAGAAGCTGCCGATTCTGCACCGAAATTTGGCGACCGTCGTAGTTACCAAATGAACCCTGCCAACTCAGACGAAGCGATGCGCGAAATTGCATTGGACATTGAAGAAGGTGCCGATATTGTGATGGTAAAACCAGCCATGAGTTATCTGGACATAATTTACAGAGCAAAAAACACTTTCAATATTCCAGTGGCTGCCTATAGTGTGAGTGGCGAATTTTCGATGATAAAAGCAGCTGGTGCCAACGGTTGGATTGACCAGGAACGCATCATGATGGAAGTGGTTATGTCAATCAAACGAGCTGGCGCTGATATAATTATCACTTATTTTGCCAAGGAGATTGCTGAAGTGTTGAATAGATAGCCCACTAAGTTCCGAAGAGGGAACTTAGTTATTTTTGTCTCCCATTAATTAACGACAGTAATATTTCATATTCCCCATTAGGGGTTAAGGGATTCCCTATTTTGGAATCCCTATTTTTTTGTTACTTGCGTCAAGAAATTTAATTTTATTCCATCACGTTTACGAATCAATGCTTCCAGGAAATAATAGTCGGCATAACAGAGTGGCACATCTATTTCGTTGTTGTGGGGCAAACTACCCACCGAATGTTTCAGGACAAAGTTGCCATTTGTGCCCACTTCAGCTCTATAAGCTGAAGTGCTTAGGGTGGCAATGATTTTGTCAGCAGTGAGTTTGTATTTTTTGTCCGTTGAATACCTGCTCATTTCATACAATGCTGATGCTGAAACTGCTGCAGCAGACACATCGCGAGGCTCATTTGGAATATTAGGGGCATTGTAATCCCAGTAAGGAATCAAATCTTTCGGAAGTGTTTTTTCAGTAAAGATATAGTCATAAATCTTTTTTGCTTGTTCCAAATAGATAGGATTTTTGGTGTAACGATAACACACAATGTAGCCGTACAATCCCCACGCTTGCCCGCGCGCCCACGATGATTCATTGGCAAAACCCTGCGCTGTTTCTTTTGACCTTACAGCTCCAGTTTCGGGGTCGTAATCAACCACGTGATAGCTGCTATTATTGTCACGGTAATGATTGGCCAAAGTTTTGTTGGCATGACTGACTGCTATTTTATAAAAACTCGAATCGCCCGAAAGTCTGGTGGCTTCAAACATCAGTTCCAGGTTCATCATATTATCGATGATGACGGGGCATTTCCAGCCTCTTTTACTCTGCCAGTCTTTATCCACATTCCACGATTGCAATATCCCAGCATTAGGTCTAAATCGGGTAGAGAGTGATTTTGCAGTTTGAATGATAACTTCTTTGTATTTCGCATTACCGGTTTGTCGGTATCCATTCAGATAACTGCTACCAATCATAAAACCCACATCGTGATGCTC
>JBAXAD010000226.1:0-6042 GCA_037142715.1 Paludibacter sp.
GTACGTGTTAGTACATTGATAGAACCGCCTAAAGAAGGTGCAGCAACTTTAGAAGCACCTAATCCGCGTTGTACTTGCATTGAACGTGTAACATCTGATAATGCACCCCAGTTCGACCAATAAATGCCACCCCATTCCATATCATTCATAGGTACACCATTTATCATCACAGCGATATTTGGTGCCTCAAATCCACGTAAATTGATACGAGAATCACCATAACCACCACCTTGTTTGGTAGCATATACTCCGGGTGTTGACTTTAGAATCTCTGGAAATTCTTGTGTACCCAATTTAGTTTCAATAATAATTGGATCAATAACCGAAAGTGCTACTGGCGTTTTACGGCGAATTGCAATTGATGAAGTTACCACAACATCATTCAATCCAATAGATTCACTTACCAATGCAATAGTTCCTACATTTGGGTTATTGGCCAAAACCTGGATGGTTTGTGAAGTGTAACCAATGTATGACACTGTAAGGGAATGATTTCCTGAGGGAACCTTGATGGCAAAGCTACCATCGAGTGCAGTCATGACACCTACACTAGTTGCTGGATTAAAAACACTCACTCCCACAAGTGCTTCGTTAGTGGTTTTGTCTACCACTATTCCTTTTACTAATACTTGCGAAAACGAAAGCTGAGCCATCATTATCACAACAAATAAGGTAATTACTTTTCTCATAAAGTTGTTAAATTAATTAAACGTAGTTTTATTTTGTGTAATAGCGGCAAATGTAAGACATTTATCGTAATAAACTATTTCATTACAATGAATATTTATCAACAATTCATTCAATTCTTTGGATTTAATTGTGATTTGTGTATTGAAAAGTTGAACAAAAGATTCAATCTGTAATTATTGAATTTATATTATGCAATAATGTGAACTTTGTTGTCTGATTATTTGTCATTTCGAAATATCGATTGTTGAAAAATATAATTTCTCATTTTGTTCATATTTCTACAATCAAGTAATTCATTTATATAGAAATATGGGAGACTGATTTAAAATTTTAACTCGGCATGAATGAAATGTGAATTGAATATTTAAAACAAACTCCCATCAAATTACTTTGAAGGGAGTTTCTCAATCGTGATTTTGAACGCAAATATTATTATGATAGCATAGACAATAAAATACCAGCTGCCACCGCGGAGCCAATAATACCTGCCACATTAGGTCCCATGGCGTGCATTAGCAGGAAGTTGCCCGGATCAGTTTCTTGACCAACCACTTGCGAAACCTTTGCAGACATTGGTACAGCCGAAACTCCAGCGGATCCAATCAATGGATTAATTTTGTGTTTTACAAAAATGTTCAAGAATTTTGAACCCAAAACTCCACTGGCTGTACCCACTGATAAGGCAACAACTCCTATTCCAAAAATTTCTAGGGTTTTGATATTCATAAATGTAGATGCAGTAGCAGTAGCTCCCACCGTAATGCCTAGAAAAATGGTAGTGATATTCATTAATTCGTTTTGTACAGTTTTGCTCAACCGTTCTACAACTGCCGATTCGCGCAATAAGTTGCCAAAAAGTAAACTGCCAATAAGTGGAGTTGCTTTAGGTAATATGAGTGAAACAATGATAGTTACCAAGATTGGAAAAATGATTTTTTCTCTCTTTGATACCATTCTTAGTTGTTTCATACGTATGCTACGTTCTCTTTTGCTTGTGAAAAGTTTCATAATTGGTGGCTGAATAACTGGTATCAACGCAATATAAAAATAAGCCGCAACTGCAATTGAACCTAATAATTCAGGTGCCAATTTTGAGCTTAGGAATACGGCGATTGAACCATCGGCACCTCCAATTATACCTATCGAAGCAGCCTCACGTGGCAAGAATCCCAAACCTATGGCTGCCAGATAGGTCATAAATATACCCAATTGAGCAGCTGCACCAAGCAATAAACTTTTAGGATTGGCAATTAGCGGCCCGAAGTCAAGAATAGCACCCACACCTATTAATATTATGCATGGATATATACCCAATTTTACACCTAGATATAGAAAATCCAGCAAACCGCCACCTCCATTGGTAAATGTGTTCCAATCTACATGTCCGCCTGCAAATATTTCGGGCGAAAATAATCCAGCTCCCGGTATATTACTTAGCAACATACCAAAGGCGATAGGGAGTAGGAGCATCGGCTCAAAATGCTTTGCAATGGCCAGGTAGAGCAGCAAACAAGCAATGATTATCATAAGGGCATATCTCCAATCCATCTGTGCAAAACCAGTGCTTTGCCCAAATTTATTGAAACTCTCCATGATATTATTACTACCACTGCTTACGTTTACGGGTACAACTTGAGCAGTAGCTACCGCAACAGTTGTAGAAATGGCAACAGTAGAATCAACTTTTGTGATTGTACTGTTTTGAGCAGTTATGCCCGTCGTTATGCTTGCAAATAAAAATGCAATAAGCAAGATGAAATATTTTTTTGTTCTCATTTATTCTTCTTTTTATTCAAAATCAAATAATGGGTCATCTTGCATAACTGTCTGACCATCCACCACATGAATGGATTTAATTACACCTGCTTTTTCAGATAAGATATTATTTTCCATCTTCATCGATTCCAAGGTAAGAAGCAATTCGCCATGTTCGACTGTTTGACCCACCTTCACTAAAACTTTCAGTACATTGCCTGGAAGTGGTGATGTTATTGATTTTACTCCTTTCGATTTTGTAGGTGCAGGAGTCGGTTTAGGAGTGGGTGTTGACGGTTTTTCTGTAATAAATACTTCGTCTTCTTTGTTTTCTTCAACAATTGGTGTCTCTGATGTTACTGCTGCAACTTCATTAAAGTCAACTAATTGGTCATCTTGCATAACACTTTGACCAGTTTTTACATATACCGTTTTTACAACTGCATCATGTTCAGCCAGTATGTTATTTTCCATTTTCATCGACTCCATAGTAAGTATAATATCACCACGTTGCACCAATTGCCCTGGAGTAACCAATACTTTCATTATTGTTCCCGGTAAAGGCGAAAGTATTGGATGTGCAGATGTGGCTTTGGATGGTGTGTTGATTGGATTTACTTTGCCCGCAGGTTTTTTGTTGAAAATTTTTGTCGATGTTTTTACTTGTTTTTCAATCTCAACAGTAAATGGAGATCCATTCACTTCTATTTCAGCAAAGTTTTCTTCCACTTCATTTACTGAAACTTCATACTCGCTTCCATTTATTTTAAATTTGAATTTCTTCATAATATTATCTTGATAAATTATTTAATCCGTAAATTTTTGAACTCCAAGGCGAATAGCGTCTTTCCACAGTTTTGATAGTCATAATGTGACTTTCTTCGTCATGCACATCGGCATAATATAGGTGTAAGGCCAAAGCGATGGCTGCACTAACGTCGGCAGATAAGTGATCTTCTACATATTCTCTTTTTTCAGTGGTTTTTGCAATGTCTTTGCTTTTTGGAAATTGAACTTTGGCAATAAGTACTTTACGTGCTACAACCGCCCCAAAGATACTGATCAAGCCTACAAGCAAGATGAGAATCAAAAAAACCATTGTAAACCCAAAAACAACTACATCTATGGCATTTAACCAGTCAATTGCTAATAATTTCATGTCTATTTTTAATTATAATGGAATATTAGAATGCTTTTTCAACGGATTAACCACTTTCTTGGTTTGCAAAGCCTGGAATGCACGTATGATACGGAAACGAGAGTTGCGAGGCTCAATTACATCGTCGATAAATCCATAAGCAGCAGCTTGATAAGGATTAGCAAATTTGTTTTTATACTCATTCACTTTTTCGTCTATGTATTTTGCCTTTTCTTCTGGATCTGTTATTGCCCCAATATTACGACCTTCAAGTACTTCAATGGCTCCTGCTGCACCCATAACTGCAATTTCTGCAGTTGGCCACGCATAATTAAAATCTCCACGTAATTGCTTGCAGCTCATTACGTCATGCGCACCGCCATAAGATTTACGAATGGTTACCGTCACTTTTGGAACTGTAGCTTCACCATAAGCAAACATCAATTTTGCTCCATGTACAATAATGCCCGCATATTCTTGAGCCGATCCGGGTAAAAATCCAGGAACATCCACCAAGGTAAGAATTGGAATGTTGAATGCATCGCAAAAACGGACAAAACGAGCCGCTTTACGAGCTGAATCACAGTCGAGCACACCCGCCAAAAAGCTAGGTTGGTTGGCAACTATCCCTGTAGAAGCACCATTAAAACGAGCAAAGCCAACAATGATATTACGTGCATAATCGGCATGAACTTCCAGGAATTCTTGATTGTCCACTATGCCATTGATAACCCTTTTCATATCGTAAGGCATGTTTGGATTGTCGGGGATGATTGAATTTAATTCATCTTCCAGCCTGTCAATTGGGTCGGTACATTCGGCGTAAGGCGGTTCTTCGAGGTTGTTTTGAGGTAAATAAGACATTAAGTCCCTGATTTTTTGAATACCAGATTGCTCATCGGCTGACCGAAAATGTGCAACACCCGATTTGCGGGCATGAATATCAGCACCACCCAAATCTTCTGTAGAAATATCTTCACCAGTAACTGATTTTACAACCTTAGGGCCAGTCACAAACAAGTAACTGTTTTGTTCGGTCATCAAAATAAAGTCGGTAAGGGCTGGTGAATAAACTGCACCTCCGGCACAAGGTCCAAAAATGGCTGATATTTGAGGAATAACACCAGAAGCCATGATGTTACGTTGGAAAATCTCGGCATAGCCAGACAATGAAGTAACGCCTTCTTGAATACGAGCGCCGCCCGAATCGTTGATTCCAATAACTGGTGCGCCCATTTTCATGGCCATATCCATCACTTTACATATTTTTTGAGCCATTGTTTCCGACAATGAACCACCAAAAACAGTAAAATCTTGTGCATACACAAAAACGGTACGACCATTAATAGTACCATGACCAGTAATAACCCCATCGCCAAGGTATTTCTCTTTTTCTAATCCAAAATTATAGCAGCGGTGCATGACAAACATGTCAAACTCTTCGAAACTACTAGCATCCAGCAACATTTCAATACGCTCTCGTGCCGTAAATTTACCTTTGGCATGTTGCGATGCAATTCTTTTCTGTCCACCTCCCATTTTCGCTTGTACGCGCAAATTGATCAGGGTTTTTACTTTTTGTTGATTATCCATTTGTTTTTTATTTATATAATGCCTTCAATGAAAAACAATTAGGATCACGTGCCCAACTGTTTTTTTTGAAAGTTTTTTTTATTATTATCCGCTGACAGGGTCTACGACCACTGTCAGGGTAATTTAATAGAATGGGATTAATCCCAATCCAATTGAACCAAGCTAAACTTTAAATGTCTTTTCGGTTTTGTTCAAATAAACCAATACTTGCATAGTTTCCCTTTAGGGATTAAGGGTCATTTATTAGGGTCTTCGCACAATTCCGTCAATACACCAAAGGTAGATTTTGGATGCAAGAAGGCAATGTTCAATCCTTCAGCACCTTTGCGGGGAGTTTTGTCAATAAGAAGTACTCCACGTTCCGCAGCCAAATCAAGTTTTGCTTGCAATCCTTCCACTGCAAAAGCAATGTGGTGAACGCCTTCGCCTTTCTTTTCCAAAAATTTCCCAACAGGACCTTCAGGGTCGGTCGATTCCAATAATTCAATTTTTGTTTGTCCCACTTTGAAAAAAGCAGTTTTCACTTTTTGTTCTGGAACTTCTTCCACTGCGTAGCATTTCAATCCCAATACGTTTTCGTAATAAGGAATAGCCAATTCGAGACTTTTTACTGCAATACCTAAATGCTCAATATGAGTCGGTTTCATAAATAAATGGTTTTATGTTGATTTTGTTAGAATAATCAAATCTGAGATGAATTATTAAATTTATAATGATTACAAATAAAAAACGAATCAATTACGGAAATTTTTCTCTAATTAAACGAGGTGCAAAATTACATTAATAATTTTTGATTATCAACAAAATAAGTAATAATTTTTCAAATATTTATTTATGGTTGATTATCAGAAGGATAGGATAAATAT
>JBAXAD010000227.1:0-6032 GCA_037142715.1 Paludibacter sp.
GTCGAGTACTTCGCGAGATTTCTTTTTGTCATCATCGTTTGTATCTTCGCCTTCGTTTGGTTTGCAATATTTTGAAGTCCATTCCATTGCTTTCTTAAATTCCTCAGGGTCAAAAATGCCCAGTTGCACACGGCGGCTGATTTCGCTCATATCAACCGATTCGTTGCGCATGCCTAAGTATTCCTGGAAGAAATCTGTATTTACAATAGAACCGGCAATTCCCATCGAAACTGAGCCAATTGATAAATATGATTTTCCTCTCAAAGTGGCAACAGCGATACCGCCTTTTACAAAACGTACGATTTTTTCTTGCACATCAGCAGGAATGGAAGTATCTGTACTATCTTGTACATCACGGCCATAGATGCCAAATGCTGGCAAACCTTTTTGGGTATGACCCGCCAATGCAGCTGCCAAATAAACCGCTCCCGGACGTTCAGTTCCGTTGAAACCCCAAATTGCTTTTGGTATTTGAGCATCGTAATCGATGGTTTCGCTGCCATAACACCAACATGGTGTAACTGTGACACTTACACCTACGCCCGCAAGTTTGAACTTTTCGGCACAAGCTGCCGCTTCGTCCACACGACCAATAGTAGTATCGGCGATAACGCATTGAACTGGAGTGCCATCGCTGTATTTTAGGTTTGCAGTAATGAAACTCGCCAAGTTCTCGGCCATATTCATGGTTTGAACTTCCAACGATTCGCGCACACCGCCTTGGCGACCGTCGATGGTTGGACGAATACCGATTTTAGGATTTTCACCTTGTAATCTTCCTGTCTTGATTTTTCTTTGTTGCGTGTTTCCAGATACTGAAAATTCGCCTTCAATTGCTCCTGCTTTCATATTGTATTGTTTTTTAAAGTATGTATTTTATTTTATGTGTATTAATTAGAGTGCTGAACTGTGCTGATTTGTGATTAAAAAAAATCTAAATTTATACTGTCTTATTTTTTATAGTTAATGCTAAATGAGTAAATTATATTGAAGCTCTTAATATCAATTGTGTTGGTAAATACTCCTGAATAGGTTGTTTTAAGGTTACAAATTTGGCTGCTTTTTCGCCCATCAATCCAAAATCTACGCTTATAGAAGATATTCCATTTTTGATGATTTCCAAAACAGGGTCGTTATTATAGGCAATAAGTCCAATATCGCTTCCAATGTTTAAATTTCTAGCATTTGCATCCTTTATTATTTTCACCAAATCATCTGGTGAAATACATAAATATGCTGTTTTTGCTTTAACTCCTTTCCAATCAGCATTGCGCTTTATCACTTCATATTCAAAATTATTTGCTTTACAAAAGCTTATAAAATAATCAATTGCATTTTCGGGGTGACAAATTTCTTCCGGAAACACAAATGATAATTTGTCATATTTATGCAATAATTCTTTTCCTTCGTCCAAGCAATTATAAAATGATTGGTTGAAATCTTGACATATAAATGAATACTCCGATTTTTCGAAATTACCAAAATCCAATAACAACAATTTATTATTTGGGATAGCTTTTAATGTATCTGAAAATATTTCGTTCGAAAAATTCATTACCACATACATACTATATTTACCAATACTTTCACGTATGATGGTTTCGAAAAGATGTTCATTATATTGGTGGAAAATCAAATCCACTTTATAATTTTCTGGTAAATTTCCGACAAATCGATGATATAAATCTTGTTTGAAAGCCGAATAAGTGTCAAGCAATAGTAAAACGTGATTCACTTCGCCAGTCACAAAATACCCTTTTGTTGGATTTGAATCTATTAATCCCCTTCTTTTCAGTTCGTTGTATGCTTTAAAAACAGTATCTCTCGAAACTTGGTGCTGCGTGCTGGCTTCGTTGATTGATGGTAAGTTGTCACCCATTCGTATTTTCCCCTGCATAATGGAAGTACTTATCCCATCGGCTAGTGATTTTACTTTGGAAGTTGAATGTGAGAACTTAATGTTTTTCATGAGTTTTGCTGTGCTGAACTGTGCTGCAAAGATAGATGGTATTTTGAAATATATAGAGCAGTAATTTTATGTTTAAGAGCATATTTTGGAATAAAATATGCTCTTAAATATTTATTTAAACCAGTTGTCAGTTCTAAATGAAGGAACAGGTAATCTAGCAAAATTGTAAAGAAAACCTTTGGTAGTAAGGAAATCACATAACCCGTAACGCACTGCAATAGGCACTTTTACATTTGAAGACCAAACACGCGCTTGTTTTTGGGTAATGTTCATTTTGGCTGGATAAAACACGCTGTCCTATCCGGATATTTCAAAACTTACCACTTCCATTCCAAAATTAAATAACCCTTCACAGCATTATCGAAAGAAATAAAACAAATAAGTGCCCAATTCACTACGAAGAAGGCACTTATTTCAAATAAAAACAAGCTTTAATGTGATGCAACCACTTTATATTCATCTCCCACAAAAAGCGGTCCTGAAGGTTTTGATCCAATAAATGAATAATATACCAAATAGCAGTAACTGATTACTGGAATAACCATTGCTAGAGCCATGCTATGAGTAGAATCAGAAATATATCCCATCAACGGTGTCCAAATAGCGCCACCAATAATTGCCATAATAATCATTGAGCCACCAATCTTTGTGTTTGGCCCTAAGCCTTTTACGCCGAGTGCAAAAATGGTTGGGAACATGCACGACATAAAGAAACTTGAGATTACCAAAGCCCAAACGCCAAAGAAGCCAGGATGAAGAATTGCGATACTTGTAAGTCCAATATTGATAATGCTAAAAACGCCCATTAGTTTGTTCGGTTGGAATTTGCGCATCAAAGCTGTGGATACAAATCGACCAATACCAAATGCCATTAATGCATAAACTAGATATACACCAGCCTCTTTTTCAGGTTTTTGTATAAAATCTTTTACGTATTGAATCAAGAAACTCCAAGTACCAACTTGTGCACCAACATAGAAAAATTGTGCCAAAATGCCTTTCAAAAAGTGTGGGTATTTGATAAGCATTTTCATGTGGCCGTGGCCATCATTTGTTTTTCCATTCGGCTTTACGGGATTGTCAGTTTCGGCAGGAAATTTCACTTTCCAAATCAAAAATGCCCATACCAATATGATACAACCTATAATCATATAAGGTGGAATTACGCGCATAATTTCGGTGTTCAAATAATTGTTGTAAGTCCCCGCAGTTTTCATTGACAATACTTGTGCAGCAGAATGTTCCACGCCCGAAAAAATAAACTGACTGCCAATAAGTGCCCCAGTCATGGCACCAAGCGGATTAAATGATTGTGAAAAGTTCAGACGTTGAGCGGAAGTATCAGGGTCACCTAGAACCGAAATGAATGAGTTGGCACCAGTTTCAAGAAAAGCTAATCCGCTGGCAATCACGAAAAGAGCCAATAAGAAAAGTTCAAACTTGCCAATTGTTGCTGCAGGATAGAACAACAATGCGCCCGTAGCAAAAAGTAATAATCCGGTTATAAGACCTGTTTTGTAATTGAAACGATCCATTACCAAGGCAGCAGGCAAAGCCATTAAAAAATATCCCATGTAAAACGCCGATTGAACCAAACCTGCTTGAAAACGGGTAAGTTCAAACGATTTCATAAACTGAGGTATCAATATGTCATTCAGATTGTTAGGCATAGCCCAAAGGAAGAATAAAGCCGTTACTAATATAAACGGTAATGCATTTTCTTTGCTGACAATTTTGTGATTTGGCATAATGTTGAATTTGATTTAAAGTATGTTTGATTTGTGATAAGTCATTAATTTTTCGCTGTGCTGAACTGTGCTGCAAAGATATAGGTTACTTGATATATAAAACATGCTAGTTTTTATGTTTTACAGCAGAAAACCTGATTATTTGTGGAAGTTTAATAAGCCAGAAATAATATAAATTGTAAGTTCAGAACATTTTTTTGTGCTCTGAACTATTATATGTGTCTTATTTCTTGAACTTTATACTAAACACCACAACATTTTCAGTTGAGAGTTTTGTAGGTTTTGTAATTACCACCGATTCTGAACCTTGTTTCCATTGAAGTTTTTCTTTGCTCCCAAGTAATGAAATGGAGGCGATGGTCTTATTGGATATTTTTGACAGTTTTCCCAACGATTTAATTTTAACATCTTGTGTGGGCGTATTCATGCAAAAAGCGTATAAAATGCCATTTTTGGTAGTAAAACGGATGTCAGTTTGTTGATATGCACGCGTATCTTTCACTCCACCAAACTGTCCTTTTTCCTGGTTACCCATTGTAGAAGGCCCTTCGCCGTATATTTTCCAAGGGCGGGAGCCATAAATTGCCTCGCCATTGATTTTTGTCCAATTTCCAATTCCCTCAAGAATTTGCAATACGTCGGACTCTAAATCACCTTCGGGAGTTTGAACCACGTTGATAAGCAAATTCCCATTCTTGCTCACAATATCCACCAGCATTTGAATCACTTCATCGGCCGATTTGTATTTTTGACCCGTTCTGTAGTACCAGTCGCCAATGGAGGTATCGGTTTGCCAAGGAAATTCGCTTATTGAATCCAACACGCCTCGTTCCACATCTTGTGCAAACCGACCTTTCGATGGTTCTTTACAATTATAAACCGCTTCCAATTTCCCATTGTTTTTCTGCATGTCTTGGTTGTAATAATGAGCAATCATTTCACGACCTGTATTTTCGAAAGGCAATTTACTATCAGAATATAGCAAATCAGGTTTGTACATATCAATCACCTCGGTAATGCAACTTAGCCATTCTTTTTGCCAAACAAGGTTCTTTGTTAGCCAACCATTGTCGTCGTCTGCTGCTTTGCCGTGATATAAATCTTGATACAATGGGTTGTTTCCATCATAAGGCACACCCGCCTTGTCGCCAGTTTTGTCTGCACCGTGGGAAGTTTGAAACCAAGTGTAACTGGCAGCTAAATGCTCCGAAATACCAAAACGTAAGCCTTCTTTTTTGGCAGCAGCTTGCCACAAACCCACAACATCCTTTTTTGGACCCATATTCACGGAATTCCATCGGTGAATTTTAGAATTCCACAAAAAGAAATTGTCGTGATGCGTTCCCATACTCACAAAATACTTGGCACCTATTTTTTTATAGAGCTTCATCAATTCTTCCGGATTCCATTTTTCGGCTTTCCATAACGGAATAATATCTTTGTAGCCAAAAACAGAAGGATGACCATAATTTGCTAAATGAAATGTATAGTCATTTTCGGGTTTGCCCGTCAATGTTTTTGTTTTTTTATCCATAAAATCATTGACATATAGTTTCTTAGCATACCAATCACCTTGGCGAGGTACAGCTTGAGGTCCCCAATGAGCCCAAATACCAAACTTTGCATCCCGAAACCAATCGGGATATTTGTATTGTTGCAATGATTTATCAGTAGGTTCAAATTTACCTTTTGTGGCTTCTTGGGCTTGTAAAGAAAAACTTATTGCCAAAATAAGGTGTATAGCAATAAGTTTGATAAATGTATTTTTCATGAATAATGAGTTTGTGTTTATTTCCGCTTATCTTCCTGAATAAGAGAGATAAGCGGAAAGTAATAATTAACAATGTCTTAATAAACTTATTAATAGATTGAAAGTTTGTTTTTTTATTTGGCAATTTCGCCATCTAAATCCCACAAATCTTCCCAACCTTTGGCACTTTCCCATAAGAAAACCTGACCTTTTATTAAGCGGCATTGTTTGTCAATTTTCGAAACGGCCTCCATTTCTTCATCGGTAAGTGGTCCTTCGGTTACACCTTTCAGATTGTTGTACATTTTGTCCGTTTTTACCGAAAATGGAATGGTCACTTGACCACGTTGCACCGCCCATTTCAAGCAAATCACAGCTGGATGCACATTCAATCGTTCAGCAATCGCCACAATAATTGGGTCTTCCATATCAACGGTATCTTCGGGCGTTTTATCACGTTCCGGACGACCAGGAGAACCAATCGGACTGTAGCCAATAACTTGAACTACATTGTCAATCATGAATTTATACAATTCTGGTTGTTGGAAATGAGGATGAATTTCCA
>JBAXAD010000228.1:0-6004 GCA_037142715.1 Paludibacter sp.
GTAGCATTTACAATGTTCCAGTCACTGGCTTTACTATCGAACATGGCAAAACCATCGTGGTGTTTGGCAGTAATCACAATGTACTTCATGCCTGCATCCTTGGCCATTTTTACCCACGCTTCAGCATCGTATTTCGACGGGATAAAGTTGCGCGCAGAATCTTTGTACTCCTGAATCGGAATTTTGCTGCGGTTCATAATCCACTCAGCACCACCTTTGTTCATTTTATGACCGTGATACATGCCGCCCCATTGAGCGTAAACGCCAAAATGGATAAACATGCCAAAGCGGGCTTCGCTCCACCATTGCATTTTCGGGTTTTGAGATGTGTTAGTTGGTTTATTTTGAGCATAACCAACTAAATATATGAAAGTGAATAAAACTAGAAACGTGATTTTTGTTCTCATGATTTGGTAATTCAATGGATGATTTTATTCAAATAAATTTAGTTTTATACCTCAACAATGCTTCCAAAAAATAGTAATCGGCATAACTCAACGCACTGTCAATTTCATAATTTTTAGGTACATTCCCAACACAATGCATTAATAAAAAACCTCCGTTTGTTCCCTGTTTTGCCAAATAATTAGATGAAGCCAAACTCCTCAATATCATTTCCGCAGCACTTTTATAAGTTATGGCATCTTGTTTTGCAACAAAACCGCTCAATTCAATAAGTGCCGAGGCAATAATGGCAGCTGATGAAGCATCACGTGGCTCATTGGGGATGTTGAGTGCGTTAAAATCCCAATAGGGAATTTTATCTTTCGGTAAATTTGGATGATTCAGAATAAACTTTGCAATATTATTAGCTTGTGCTAAATAACGTTTGTCCTTCGTTTCGCGATAACACATCGTGAAACCGTACAATCCCCAAGCTTGCCCGCGCGCCCAAGCCGATGCATCTGCACAGCCCTGATTGGTCACTTTTTTGATTATATGGCCATCAGTCAGGTCATAATCTATCAAATGATAGCTGCTGTAATCCTTTCGGAAATGGTTTTTAATGGTCGAATTGGCATGATTTACAGCTACTTCCCTGTACTTTGCGTCGTTAGAAAATTTACTTGCCCAGAACAACATTTCCAGGTTCATCATGTTGTCGATAATCACCGGACAATTGTAAAATTCGCTTTTATCCCACGATTGAATGGACTTGATTTTTGGTCGGTAACGGGTTATCAATGAATTACTTGAAGTTGCTAAAATTTCAGGATAGGTTTTATCGTGTGTTAAGCGATATCCATTTCCAAAACTGCAATACAACATGAAACCCACATCGTGATTATTGGTAGTAAATTTCTCTGATTCAATGCGTTTGCTGAATTTCTGGGCGTAATTGAGCATCGTGCTGTCTTTGCCGTATTCGTAAATGTACCACAGCGAACCAGGGAAAAAGCCGCTTGTCCACCAACTGATATCCGAAGTAACAAGATTTCCGTTTACATCAGTAGAACGTGGCACTTGTCCTACCGATTTGTAAACCTGTTCGGCCAGTGGCATGTACTGTTTCTCTGCCAACGTAAAAACGTCATCAATAAGCACTTTCATACTTTTCGCTTTTTCGGCACTAAAAGTTATTTGAGTGCAAAAGGCAAATAATATAGTGACATAAATGCTTCTATATCTTTTCGATAACATAAGTATAGGTTTGCGGTTTATTCAAGGTATATATTAATCTCTCAATTTCAACGATTCTGTTTTTTATAACTAGCTCGTTGTCAATCTCTTTCAAGTAAGTTTGTGCGGTCATAATATAATACCCTGAGTTTGCCTCCGGATTATTTTTTTGCAATCGCATTTCTTCAATGTATCTTTTTAGAAAAGCCTTTGCAGTATCCTTATTGGCATAATTTACTTTTGTCAGCGTTTTTATTTCTATGCGTCTAAGCGTTCTGATAACCGATTGTTTGGCAAAATCTTCTTCCACCAGTTTGGCAATACTATCGGATATGGCATATTGAGGCGTTTTGGTATTGATGGCCAAATTAATTCCTTTTACGAAATCTAAATTTGAATACCTGCCAACTTCTATAGCATTGATTTTGAGCGTGTAATTTCCAGTTTCCAATTCTCTAATTTTCAAGATTTGTTGATTTAAACTATCAATAATCGGAACTAAATCGTAGGCTTCTTTTGCTACTTCAATTTTTGGGAATGGCAAAGCCATCTCCTTGTTGTTAAATGAAATTATATTGGTTTTGATAGTCAACTTTGAAACTTCGCAATTTTCCTGCAACTGAGTTTTCTTGTTTTTTACATCAATGGCCATATTACATACCTGTTTTGGGGCTTTGGTCTGAGTCAAAAATAAATAGGCCATCACCAAGTGGCCGGCAGCTTGCGGGTGAATTCTATCTTTTCCAATTAGTGTAAAATTAGGATTTGCTTGCTGTATTCGGCTATTGAGGTCAAACATCGGTTTCCAAAAATCAACCACCGTGGCATTGTATTCTTTGCCAAGGCTTATTACAAAGTCCCTACATTCACCCAAAGCTGCATTTACCCCTTTCATGTTTTCTACAGCAATGGCTTCAGATTCGTCGTAAATGGTGGGTGTAAAGAAAATGGTTTTCAACTTGTGACTACGATACGAATCGGCGATTCTTATAACATTCTTTTTGTAGCTTTCAATGGCTTTCTTCTTCAGACTATCGGCATTTGCCACGGTCTTTTTCGTAGAATACAAACCGCGGTTCACATCGTTCATTCCTGCACTCAGGGTAGCTACCGTAGCGTTATTATCATAAATATCCTTCTGTAACCTGCCGTACATGCCCGAAGCCACATCGCCCGAAATGCCACAATTGATAAACTTAAGATTCATCTCAGGAAAACGCGTGGCATAATACAGGTAAATGTATGAATGATAGCGGCCACCATGGGTGATACTGTTGCCCATAAAGCAAACTACATCGTTGTTCTTAAACAGCGGTTGTGCAAAAGTTACCGCCTGATAACACAGCAAAACCAAAATTGCTAATTTTCTCATTTTCTAATACTTATATTGTATAGTTTAGTGTTATTGAATAGAAAAAAATCCCTGTCCATAATTTGTACTTGAAGCATACTTTTATCAGTACAAAGTTCTACAAATTTTCAATATCATTTATAATACTTTAGTGCATTAAAATAGAAACATAGTGCAGTTTTCCACCTTTAGGCCATTACTTCTTAGCTTTCTCACATTCTCACATTTAAAAAGCCCTGAAAACATTAAGTTTACAGGGCTTTTGGATATTTAGTTTTATCAAAAGTATCTCATTTAATAAAGTTGAACTAAGTGCTCATTTGATAACTAAGTGTGAAATATTTATTGCAATACAAAGTTTACCGCTACTGAGTGAACGCTTGAAACTGGTTCGCCATTTTCAAATTCGGGAAACCATTTTGGCATTTTATAAATCAGTCGGAATGCTTCTTTATCTAACTCTCTATCCAAACTCTTTGGTATCCAGGCTCGTGAAATAAATCCAATATTATTCACGATAAATTTCACAATGACAGATCCCTGTTTATTCGTTTTCAATGCATTTGGCGGGTATTGCAAATTAGTTTTCAGATATTGTGTCATTGCCTCATTACCACCCTTGAATGTTGCGGGCATGTCAGCTTCAAAATACGAAATTAATCCGCCAGCCTTGTCGTAACATTCGCCAGAAAGCAATTCACCTTTATTGTAAACATCTTTACGTCGAGGGCTTCCATTCTCCCAATAAAAATTCAAATTAGCATTTTTCTTGCCCTTTTCCACATAAAAATCTTTACCCAATTGCCCGTTATCATACCATTCGCGATACCTTCCTTCAATTTTTCGGTTCATCCGGTTTATCTCTTTCTGTGTAAACACTTTAAGTTTAATAAGATTTTCAACCGAATCTTTTTGTACTGCAGTAATATTCGCTTTCAGAAAATACTTTTCGGAAAGCATTTTTCCATCCATCGAGTAAATTCGCTCAATTGCCTTGATACTATCATCCGGGGCGGACAACAATAATTCATAGCAGTCGGCATAGCGTTTAGCATTTACCAACTTACCTGTTTTGTCATAATAGGTTGTATCCTGTTTATTCAGCTTCTGCGACCAATCAATCTTTTCGATAGGCAATTTGAATAAATAACGTGCTGAATTAGAATATGCAACAGGTTCGCCATCATAAGTGCCCTGACTCCATTTAGGCATTGTTTTGATTACTCGTTTTACTTCTGCTTCCAACAATGGTTGATCGCTCTTTATAGTTCGGATATTGCCTACATTTCCGTCGGGCTGGATATTGATAACCACTTCTACAGAGCCTTCAATAGATTTTTCTATCGCCTCTTTGGGGTAAACAATGTGCTCATTCAAATAATCGTTGAGGGTGGTTTTTCCTTCATTGAATTTTCCGGTGGTAGCAAACGGATAAACAGGTACTTCCTTTCCCGCACGGTCAAAACATTTGGTAGGAATAGTATTTCCCAAACTATCACGGTTTGTTCGCTTTATTGCACCGTTATCCCAATAGGTTATAATACGACCATTGATTTCGCCATTCTGAAATTCTACCTCACGCCTCAGTTGTCCACTTTCGTACCAAACTCTTCTGAGGCCATGCATATACCACAAATGTCTGGTATCCTTGTCTTTGTAATACCAATGAGGTGTTTTTTTAAAATCTAATTTGGGGTTGTCAATCTGAAAAAATTCTTCTTTGAGTTTACCCGACAGATAAAAGATATTAATGATTTTTCTGTGTTCATTTGCAGGGTCGGTCCATCTTAAGCTGTAGTGAGAGGCTTTTGCCATTGAAGAAACGTCATTGCCATCATCATCGGAGTAAATAGTGTCTTTTACAATTACAGTATTTTCAATCGGGAGTGTAGTGAGGTCATTCTTTGTGTCAACTTTTGTAAGGTTATTCGCACTACGGCTTTTCTTACCTATGGCCTTCAGTTCTTTTTTAGTCATCTCGTGTTCTATCACAAAATCACTTTCACCGACACTATATTTTTTCCCTGCTTGTAAATGGCAAACGCCTTTGTCGGTAAGGAAATACGGATTAATATATTCGTAATAGCGCTTGTTTCTCTTGGAGGCAACATCCTCATCGTGCGTCAATTCGGTATCAGCCAAAAAATAAACACTCAAACGGAGTTCGTGTTTTTTAGAAATATCATAATGCGCCAACATGCCAAGCGGTGTAAATGGAAAAACACTTTGACCTTCTTCTACGAAAATTGACCCTTTCTTAAAACCTGAATAGGATGCTAAGGTTCCATCGGGGTGTTCTATCAAAATTGAATTAACACTACTTGTATAGCTTATGCCCGTAGTGGTGTCCATTTTATACTTATCAATCACCGACACAACGATTCCTTTGCGGATGGCACACGCGGTATCACGTTCGAGCGACGAAAACTCAAAAGCTTTCATTTTGCGGGTTGGTGTTTCACCCAGATATTTCTCCCTTAAATCAGTCAGATTATAAATGGTCAGGGGTGCACCCTTACGAAATGGCATCGCGTAAACAAATGAAGTATCGATTTTGGGATTTGCTACTCCTCTTAAATAAGAAATTGAGTAGGACGAGAAACCAAACGGTTGATTGTTCTCATTGACATTTAATGAGTATAAAAAGCCGAAATGACCATCGGCAATACGCTTAAATTCAGTCTCTGACAAGTTATTTGCATCGTTTATTTTTACAAATACAACATAACTTCCTTCCGTTTCTTTTGTGTATGAAAAATTATAGCCTTTGGTTCCGTTTCTTTCGCAGGTTACCTTAATGGCCTGATTTTGTGCTTTAACCACATAAAACAACCCAAGAAGTAAGATATTAGTGATAAAAATTCGTTTTAGTTTGTTTCTCATACATTATTAATAAATTACATTTATTTTTTTGCAAATATAATAAAACAATTGGAAAATGGACTTAAAAAATAAATATTTATTTATAATGAACAATAACATTATATAAATTCTATTTATTTTATCAATAAACATTGAGTTTTCGAATCGAAA
>JBAXAD010000229.1:0-5992 GCA_037142715.1 Paludibacter sp.
ATATCAGGGGTTGTGTTCATCGGTAGGCGCTTCGCAGTATTTCAGTTTTGGTACCAATAACCCTACGAGTACAGGTGGAATTGTGGAGTCGAGAAATGAAAATTTAAACCTTACTTGGGAAACGTCGTTAAAACAAAATATTGGTATTGATGGACATTTATTTAGCGATAACTTACTTTCATTCAGCTTCGATGTCTTTTCCGAAAAAAGAAAAGACATTTTGATGGCTGCACGTTCATTGTTGCAAACAACCGGGATAGCTTCACCAATTTATAATATTGGTGAAACAAAAAACTGGGGATACGAATTGGAAGTAACCCACCGTAACAAAATTCGGGCTTTTGAGTATTTTTTAAAAGGGAATATTAGTTTCTCGAGAAATGAAATTCTCAATTACGACGACCCTGGCAAAACACCTGATTACCAAAAGTATGCAGGGTATAGAATCGGTCAATTCAGGGGCTATCAAGTGCTAGGATTTTTCCAAAACCAAGCAGAAATTGATGCTTCGCCCAGCCAGTTATCGCTTGGTGGTCCAATCATTCCGGGCGATTTGAAATACCTGGATTTTAATAGCGACAAAGTGATTGACGACAAAGACATCATTCCTATTGGCTATTCACCAGTGCCTGAAATTACCTTTGCTTTAACGCCGGGATTCTCGTGGAAAGGCTTTGATTGTTCGGTTATGTTTCAGGGTGCAGCACAATCATCGGTATATTTTACTTCCAATGCTGGATTTGAATTTGGTGGCGGAGCAGGCGGCGGCCAAGTTTCGGAATTGCACAAAGATTATTGGACAGCCGAAAATTTGGATGCCAAATACCCATCGCTTCATGTGGTTACCAAACATAGTAACAAGAATATCAACTCATTCCATTTGAAAAAAGGGGATTATTTACGCTTGAAAACCTTACAAATAGGATACGCAATTCCCAAAAGCTTTTGTAAAGCGATTGGCGTGGAGACCTTGCGAATTTTTGCCAGTGGTAGCAACTTATACACATGGTCTTATTTGGATAATTTCGACCCAGAAGTAATTACACAAAGCGGTGAAGTTTATCCGCAACAATCAGTGTACAATATGGGCATAAATCTTAATTTCTAAAATAGTATGAAACTTAAAAAATACATTATTTCGTTGGTATTCTTACTATTGGTAGGAACTTTAGCTTCGTGTGTGGACATTTTCAACGAAAATCTTTTGGAACAAACTCCAGAACAGGATTTGGATTTTGAGAAGATTTTTAGCGATTATGAGCAGTTCAGAAAATATGCTGATTACAGTTATTCCTACATGCCATCTCATTTGGGTAGAATGTGGAATACTTTGAATAGTTCCATTTCCGATGAATCTGAAGGATTAGGTGTAAACACTTGTTCTACAGTATTTAACAACGGTTCGTGGAGTGGTGCAACCATAAAAATGGATGGTTCGCCATCGTCTAATGCCGCGTTGGAATTGGGAGAATTATGGAAAAAATTGTATGCCGGTATTCATCAGGTAAATGTGACTTTGGATAATATGGACAAAGTGACAAATTATCCATCGGAAGAAGTGAAAACTCGTATTCGTGGCGAAATGTATTTTTTGCGTGGCTATCTTTATTTTGATTTGATAAAACGTTGGGGTGGCGTTCCAATTTTTGATAAATCGCTGAATTTGAAGACCGACCAACTGGATATTCCCCGAAGTAGTTACGACGAATGTGTTGCTTTTATTGTAAAAGATTGTAACCAAGCTGCAAGTTTATTGGCGCCAATTGAAAATATCGAAAATGGTCGTGCCACACAAGGTGCCGCCTTGGCTTTGAAATCCAGAACACTTTTATACGCCGCACGCCCGCTCAACAATCCCGAAAATAAAAGCGAAAAATGGCAAGCTGCTTCGGATGCTGCAAAAGCGGTAATAGATTTGAATAAATATACGCTTTATCCCGATTATGTAAATATGTTTTTTGAGCCTGTCTGTTCCGAAATTATTATGAATCGTCCACGTGCGAAAATAAATTTCGAACAAGGGCACACAGATAATTCCAATTTTTTGGTCCGATTTATTGTGCCGCAAGGTTACAATGGCTGGATGGGAACTGCCGTAACTCAAACATTTGTAGATATGTACGAAGACAACAAAGGATATCCAATTACTGACAATATACATTCCAACTACAATCCGAATGACCCATACATTAACAGAGACCCACGTTTTAATATGACCATTTTGTACAATAATCGGTTTTGGTACGACCGTAATATGGAGTTTTACGTCAATGGTCGCGATTGGGGCGAAACGTATAATAATCCGTTTAGTTATGGTATTGCCAAGTTTTGGAAAGAAGCGCATCAACGTTACAAAAGCACCAGTGTGTATTTGAATTATGTGGTTTTTCGCTATGCAGAGATTTTGCTTAACTATGCCGAAGCACAAAACGAACTGAATGGCCCGAATGATGAAGTACGAAATGCAACAACTGAATTGAGAGCCAGAGTGGGTCAAGTGCCAATTCCGACTGACATTTCGGGTACGAAAGAAACTATGCGTGAACGTATAAAGAACGAACGAGCCATCGAGTTTTGTTTCGAAGAACAACGTTGGTACGACGTTATTAGCTGGAATGAAGGTGAGAAATATTTCAACAAAACCATTACGGCGATGCGCATCAACAAAGTTGGTTCTAGTTTCACCTATCAGGTTTATGACTATGAAAAACGGGTTTTCAAAAATTATATGCACCGTTATCCTATTCCAAACGAGGAAATTTATAAAAGTCAGTATTTGGAACAAAATCCACTTTGGTAATCTTGTTTACACCATCAATTCTACAAATAATCACTTTATGAGAAATATATTTCAAACTAAGTTTTTCAGTCTGTTTTTGATTGCATTTTGCAGTCTGTTTTTTGTGTATCCTTCAATAGCACAATCAAATAAGAGCAATAAGCAAGACAGCATTATTGATATAGCTTACCAATCATTGTCACGAGAAATGGTTTCTTCTGCCGTTTCTTCAATTTCGTCTTCCACAATTAGAAAAAACTCAGTTACTAGCGTTGAGGAAGCCTTGAACGGAACCATTCCGGGACTTTATTCCATCAAAAGTGGTGGACAAAAGTTTGGTGCACAGAATTTCAATTTTTACATTAGAGGCAAAGCCACGGTAGCCACAGCCACTCCACTAATATTGGTAGACGATGTGGAAGGAAACATTAATCTCATGGATTTCAATGAAGTAGAAAGTGTAACGGTGTTGAAAGATGCAGCTGCTTTGGCGATTTACGGAATGCGAGGTGCCAATGGCGTAATTCTGATAAAAACTAAACGAGGTAATGAGCTGAAAAACAGCATAGGTCTCGATTTCCGGGTTGGCGTTCAATCACCGATGAAAGTAAAATCGGCCATTAACGCCTACGATTATACCAGCATGTACAACGAAGCGCTCAACAACGATGGCGGAACGGGCATTTATAGTCCAAATAACTACTTGAACAATAATAATTTATATAAGTATCCCGATGTGGATTATGGCAATTTGTTTCTGAAAAACGAATCGCTAAGCCAGCAATATAATTTTACGGCTAGAGGTGGAAATAAAACTGCAAAGTATTTCTGTTTAGTGGGTTACACAAAACAAGATGGATTGTTTACTTTGCCAAATAAATTAGAAGGCGTGAACCAAAAAAGTTACGAACGATTCAATTTCCGAACCAATGTGGATGTAAATTTAGGTGCCGGTTTCGATATGAGTGTTGACGTGTTGGCGGCTTTCGACTACAACCGTTCGCCATGGATGGATGCTGCCAGCGATGCAAATGTATCGTCAAACACTTTGGTAAATAGCATTTTAAATACTCCAGCCAACTCATTTCCCGTAACAAATGCCGATGGAACGTTGGGTGGCACTTCCATTTATCGCAGCAATATGCAAGGAATTTTACTGCGGGGACAGCGAACGGATGAACATAAGTTGCTCACTTCGCGTGTGAAACTTTCCAAAGAGTTGAATTTTATCACTCCCGGCTTGAAAGCTTACTTGATGTATCATTTCGAAAATTATAATTCGTCATACAAAGCAAAATACAAAAACTTTGCTGTCAGCGCATTAGATACCGTGAGCGGACTTTATACCAAATATGGAACCGATGACACCAAAACCACCACTACTGGAGGAGAAACTTCGGGTTATTATCGCGACAATAATTTACATACCGGATTGACTTACGATAAAAAATACAATTCCAATGAAATAAATGCTTTGTTGCTTTATAATCAAACCACCTCCAGCACAGGTGGCGATGTGCCCGACCATCGTTATCAAACCATTTCAGGCAGAGCACTTTATGGATACAACAAACGGTATTATGCTGAATTATCAGCGGCTTATCAAGGTTCAAATAATTACCAACGTGGAAAACGATACGGATTTTTTCCAGCCGCAGCTTTATCGTGGGTAACTTCAGAAGAGTCTTTTTTGACAGACAATAAAATCATTGATTACCTGAAATTCAGGGCATCGTATGGTATTAATGGAAATGACCAAGTGGGTGGAAATCGTTTTGCATACCGTCAGGCGTGGTCTTCGGGTTCTGGATATGGCTTTGGAAATCCAAATACCACTGGGGATGGCTCTTACGAAGGGACATTGATAAATCCTAATGCCACTTGGGAGAAAGCCTACAAAAGTGATTTGGGTGTTGATTTCAAAATATTAAATGGGGATTTAGCAATTTCTGCAGATGTTTTTCACGAGCGTTGTGAAGACATTATGGTGGATCAGGCAAATTTAGTTCCTTCACTTATCGGAATCGCATTGCCGCTTGTCAATGGTGGAACTGTTGAGAATAAAGGCGTTGAGGCATCATTTAATTACAACAAAAATATTGGTGATTTCGGATTGAATTTTGGCGGTAATTTCCTATATGCCAAAAATAAAATCATTGATTTGCAAGAACTTCCTTACCAGTATAATTGGCTTTTCCGCAAAGGAAACTCTATTGATACGCAATATGGATTTGTGGCCAATGGCATATACAATACTGCTGCCGAATTGAATGGAGCACCAACTTCTGCCTACAAAAACATTGGCACAGGAGATATTCGCTATGTAAATCAAAATCCTACCGACGATCAGGTTATCAACGAATTGGACAAAGTTGCCATTGGAAATACATTTCCAGAAATGATTTTTGGAGTGAACTTCGGGCTGAATTACAATGACTTTGATGTTAGTTGCTATGGCGAAGGTGCTGCCCGAAACAATATCTATGTTCGCCCAAGCTCTTTTTCGGTTTATGCCAAAGACAACCGCTGGCAAAACGAAACCAGTAGCGGAAATTACCCAAAACTAAGTATCAGCGATACACACAATATGCAAACCTCTACTTTTTGGCAAGAAAGCGGCAACTTTTTCAGCATTCGTTCTGTCGAAATTGGATATACAGTTCCAGCATTATTAGTCAAAAAAATCTCATTATCAAGTGTTCGAGTATATGTAAATGCCAATAATCTAATCACTTTTTCGTCCGACCGCGAAGGACGCGACCCAGAAGCGTTGGGTGCTGGATTTAGTGAATATCCACTTTTGAGAACAATTTTGGTGGGGCTGTCAATAAAGCTTTAGAAAAAAACCTTTTTCTCTCCCGATTAAAATCGGGATAAATTGAGGGAATAAGCACCAAATAAACTTATTAAATGACAAAACAATCTCTCATACTCCCCTCTCCTTGGGAGAGGGGTCGGGGGAGAGGTATAAAAATACAATCATGAATACACTAAAAAAAATACTATTATTTGGCTTTATATCAATGATTTTTGCTTCGTGCGAAAGTTATCTAGACCCAGCAAAAGATGGAACACTGACGGAAGAAGACGTATGGACGAACACGCGCCGTTCGTTTGGAATTTTGAATAATGCCTACAACCATTTGATTGGAAATTACAATCGAATTTCGAACGCTATGCTGGCTGCTGGCAGCGATGAAGCAGTTCACGCCG
>JBAXAD010000230.1:0-5918 GCA_037142715.1 Paludibacter sp.
ATATCTGCTTCAACTTTTTCTGGTACCGGAACTGCATTAGATCCTTATCTCCTTTCCAATATGTATCATATTATTGAAGTTAAGAATGCTGTAAATGCAGCCGCTGGTGCAGGGGTTGCTGCTGCTTCGTTCAAACTTACAGCTAATATTGATATGTCAACAGCAGGCAATTGGGGAGGTATTGGAAATAGTACTACTAACACATTCAAAGGAATTTTTGATGGAAATAACTATTCGATAAACGCAATACATGCAGGGTCTTCCGCTACTTCTACAAGATATACTTATGCATACGTTGGTTTTTTTGGATACATTGATGGCGCAACAATTAGTAATTTAGCTCTAACCAATGTAGATTATTATGTATCAAATACTGCTGGTGGTAGTGGAAGTAGCCCGACTATTGGAGGTTTAGTGTGTGCTACAACCGGCACTGGAAATGTACTGATAAATAATTGTTCGGTGACAGGGAATATTGATGCATTGGCTATCAATACAGCTACTCCCGGAGGAAATACCTGGGCAAGGGCAGGTGGCATTCTTTGTTTACCGTCATGTACAACGGGATCAACGGTGAAAGTTACCATAATAAATTCGTCGGTAAATGCAACCTTAACTGCAAAAAATGATGTACCTGGAGCACAAGGTTTTGCTAATTGTGCCGGCATATTAGGCGATGTATCGAGTAAAACTGGGCTAACAGTTGAAGTGATTAATTGTAAAGCAGCAGGTACTGTGAGTGCAATCTCCACAAATTATAACAGCTACGCTGCTGGTATATTTGCCAGTAATGACGCTGCATTAACAGTTATAAGTGTTGTCAATTGTATGGCTACCAATGCAGTTGCCGCAACTGGCTCTAATAATGCAACTGTTGGCGGTATTGTTTTCAAACAGATTAATGCAGGAAGTCAGACTCAATTTTGCATGGCATTAAATTCCTCGCTAAGTGCAACAAAAACTACTGCTGGTGCGCCTGTATATGCTCGAATTGGTTCAAGAACTGCTGGCGTTGGAACTTTTGGAAATAATTTTGCCGCAGCGGCTTTGTTGGTTCAAACTACTGTAGCAGGAGTTGGCCCAACCGCTATACCTATAACTAGCGTGGATCCAACTGCCTCAAACGGTGCAGATTTAGGTGTAGCCGACCCAACTGGCGAGGCGACTTCTATGTTAAATACATATGTTGCAAATAATCCAATACTTTACAATATTCCTCTTAAAACTTGGACCAATGGTGGATTGGCAGCACTTAATAAAATCACTCTTAATCCTGTAAATTATACCCTTGTAAATGGAGTTTTGAACGTAAAAGGAATAGTTGGTTCAAAACTATTGTGTATCTATTCAATTTCCGGAAAAATATGCAAGCAACAAATAGCTACAGATGCATACAGCACTTCATTGACCAAAGGAATTTATATTCTCAAAGTAGATGGTTTTGCACCTACCAAAATAGCGGTTTACTAAGGGTAAACATTTAGCCGTATTGAAAATATAAAAATCAACTTTCTCAGAATTAATCCTAATTCTGAGAAAGTTTTGACCACATTTTTATATATTACTTCAAATAGTGACATCGAGAATCTGTAAGTATTATCTTTATTAAATTTGAAGAAATCAAGACACACTATATTTTATTTAAAAAATAATTTTGTCTCAACTTAATTAGTTTATCATCTTCTTTAAACAGTTTATCTTTTTTTTAGGGGAAAGAATCATCTATTTTTGTCATCACTTTTATTTCTAACAAACCATTTAAAAACAATTTTATGAAAACAAAATTTTTACTTTTCGCATTGCTTATCACAGTGAGCACTTCCATGAGTTGGGCTCTAACTGCGCCCACTGCTGCTACTATTACTGGCGTATCCACCGACAGTCAATTATCAGTAGCTTTTATAGCGGGTGCGGATGGTGGTTCGCCTATTACAACTTACAAATATTCAACTGATGGTGGAGCAACTTTTTTAACTCGCCAAACTGGGACAACAGCAAGTCCTATTGTTATTACAACTTTATCTACAGATGGCACAACTAAGATCATAAATGGTACATCTTATAATATTCAAATAAAAGCTGTAAATACAATAGGTGATGGCAATCCTTCTGCCACTTTTGCAGCCACTTATGTTTATTTAGGTGGTGGTGCAGGTACAGTAGGAAGCCCATATTTAATAGCTACATCTAATGACCTTATTGCTGTGAAAAATGGAGTTAATGCAGCCGGAGGCGCTGGTGTAGCCGCAACCGGAGTGTGCTACAAACTTACAGCCGATATTGATATGGTGACAGCTGGTGATTGGATTGGAATTGGAAGTTCTACTAATGTTTTTAAAGGAAACTTTGATGGGAATTACCACAGTATATCTGGAATACATGCAGGATCTTCAACCACATCTACAAGGTTTACTTATGCTTACGTTGGATTTTTTGGATACATCGATGGTGCAACAATTAGTAATTTAGCACTAACCAATGTAGATTTTTATGTCTCAAATACAGCTGGTGGTAGTGGAAGTAGCCCGACTATTGGAGGTTTAGTGTGTGCTACGTCCGGTACAGGAAATATCCTGATAAATAATTGTTCGGTTGCAGGAACTATAGACGCCTTAGCTATTAATGCAGCTACTCCAGGAGGAAATACATGGGCAAGAGTAGGTGGTATTGTCTGTTTACCGGGATCTACGGCGAAAGTTACAATAATAAATTCGTCGGTAAATGCAACTTTAACTGCAAAAAATGATGTACCAGGAATACAAGGTTTTGCAAATTGTGCCGGCATATTAGGCGATGTAGCTAGTAAGACAGGGCAGACAGTTGAAGTGATTAATTGCAAAGCAGAAGGCTCTGTGAGTGCAATTTCCACAAATTACAACAGCTATGCCGGTGGTATTTTTGCAAGCAATGATGGTGCGAATACAGTTATGAATATTATCAATTGTTTAGCTAAAAATTCAGTATCTGGAACGGGCTCAAACAATGCAACAGTAGGCGGTATTGTATGGAAACAAGTTAATACAAACAGTTTGACCCAGAATTGCATGGCACTCAACTCTTCGATAAGTGCTACAAAAACTACTGCTGGTGCACCTGTATATGCTAGAATTGGGTCAAAATCAGCTGGAACGTTTACAAATAATTATGCTTCAGCCGGCTTATTGGTACAAACAACAATCGCAGGAGTTGGCCCAACCACCGTATCTATAACCAGTACTGATGCAACCACTGCAAACGGTGCAGATTTAGGTACAGATGCAACAGGTGAAGCGACTTCTAAGCTAAATACATACATTAGCACTTTAGTTAACTCATTATATAATGGAACAAAACTTAATTCTTGGATTGGTGGTGGCTTAGCAACTATATTGGTTAATAATCAAATGTCTTTAAAATCACTAATTTACTCAGTTGCTAATGGTGTGTTAAATATTACAAATGTTGAAGGTTCGAAACAATTGAGCATCTATTCAATTTCAGGTGCAGTTTGCAAGAAACAAATGGTTACTGATTCCTACAGCACTTCTTTGGCAAAAGGTATTTACATTATAAAAGTAGATGGTTTTGCTCCAACTAAATTGGTGATTTACTAAAAAAAAAAAGAAAAATGAAAACTACAAAATTAATCTTATTTCTGACAGTATTGTTTGCCGCAACATTTCTTCATGCCCAAAATGTAAAAGCAAATAAATGGGATGTACAAAGAAGTGTAAAAATCACTTCTAAAGCCACAAAAGATCTTTCTCTTTCGAAAGCAGATTCTGCCAAATTAAATGTATTTATTCTGGATAGACTGAGTTTTGAGGCAGTAAAACTCAAAGAGGCTTCAACACCTGATGAGAAAAATGAAGTTTACAAAATTTCGATTGCTGATTTCAAGGACAAGTTAACAAAGACATTTCCAGCAGATTTAGTACTAAAAATTCGGGATTGGTGGGGACAAAATAATAAAAATTTCAATTCATTATAATAGGTGTTGTTTATTTGAAATGTGGAGTTGTAAAAAATTACAACTCCACTTCATCTAATGAATGCTGTGCTTAATAGCTTATCTGCTTTTTTTCACCTTCATTTAACAAGTTTGCTTTTTTGTTGAATTGAAATTATTAATTAATCATATTTCTATGCTTCAGACTATCATAATGCGAGAAAGTCGCTTAAAATACTTTCTAACTTTAATTTTCTGTTTAATTTTTTTTCTTCCTAATGCCTTGTTGGCACAAAACAACCTTACTGCATCGGGTACTGTCGTGGACGAAAAGGGTGATCCGATGATAGGTGTCAACGTTTCTGTAAAAGGGAAATCAAAAGGCACTGTAACCGATTTGAAAGGCAAATTTTCGATTCCAGCTGAAATAAACTCAGTTATACTTTTTTCATACATTGGTTATGAGAAAATGGAAATGCCCGCTTCAAACCTAAAAAACAAGGTGGTAAAACTCGTTGAAAATCAAAAAACTCTTGATGAAGTGGTGGTAGTTGGTTATGGTGTTCAAAGAAAGAAAGAAACTACCGGTGCAACCTTCAATGTAAAAGGGGAGGATTTGGATAAAGTGTCATCAAGTGATTTGGGAACTGCTATTCAGGGAAGGATTGCCGGAGTGAATGTGCAGGCTTCATCAGGCGCTCCAGGCGACGAAGCCAACATCATAATTCGTGGAGTGAGTTCCATTCAGGGAACCAATACACCGCTTTACATTGTCGATGGTATTCCTTATGACAGTGACCCCAAATTAAGTTCTTGTGAAATTGCCTCCATCGATGTGCTGAAAGATGCTGCCTCCGCTGCTGTTTATGGAAGCCGTGGTGCAAATGGAGTGATTCTAATTACCACCAAGCAAGGCAAAGCGGGTGAAATGAAAGTTTCACTTAACAGTTACTATGGTTTTCAGAAAATTACGTCTAATTTGCCATTGGTCGGCGCAAAAGACAATTTGTATTTACAAACACTTTTAGGTTTAAATACTACGGGTACAACCAAAAATACTGTCTTTTTGACTACACAATACTATCCAACTATGTTGTTAAATAATACGGATTGGATGAAAGAATTACAAGTTGATAATGCTGCTATTCAAAATCATACTCTTCAACTTTCAGGTGGTACTGGCAATCTAAACTACAACTTTACACTGGGTTATTTTAACCAGGATGGTAGTTTAATAAACTCTGGTTATGAACGATATAATACCCGAGCAAATATTAACTTTAAGAAAGCTAAATGGGATGTGCAAACCAATATTAGCTTTAATACAGATAGTAAGAAAAATGCTCCAGCTGACTTAATCTACAGGTCAATTACAATGACTCCTTTTATTCAAGGTTTAAGTAATAATCTTCAGGATGTTATGATTGCTGCAAATACAGCTGATGGAATAAATATTGGGTCTACAATCAATAGCTTGAAGGGTAAAGATGTCAGTACTTCTGATAACTTCAATGGCAACCTTAAAATTACTTACAATTTTTCTAAAAATCTTTCTTTTAGCTCTATGGGTGGTGCAGTATATGGTAATGGGAGACGAGTTCAAACTTCACCATTGTTTTATTACTATGTTGCATCCACAAATCAAACAGTTCCCGGACAGCCCATTTCAGGTTTAACGTACACAAGTTCCCGAAATACAACATTTATCAACGAGAATGTTCTTAACTATAAAATTGATGTTGATAGAAATCATCATTTCAATTTTACAGGTCTTTTTTCGCTTCAAAAAACAACTTTTGATATGTTTAGAGCGTATAGAAGCAACTTGATTTCTAATGATTTGACCACATTAGATGCTACCACCGGAAATCCTACAGTGGCCGGAAATGCATCTGCCAGAGATATTGAAAGTTTGATGGGACGTGTTCAATATAATTATAAGTCACGTTATCTTTTTAGTGCAAGTGTTCGTGGCGATGGTTCATCCAGG
>JBAXAD010000231.1:0-5889 GCA_037142715.1 Paludibacter sp.
TGGTTAGAATGCCGCCCTGTCACGGCGGAGGTCGCGGGTTCGAGTCCCGTCCGGACCGCAATTAAAGCTGATTTTCAGCACTTTAAAAACACTAAGGACTAAAAGAGGGACTACATAAGAATGTTTGTCCCTTTTTTATTGCCTTTTTTATAAACAAAAAAGCCGCTCCTAATTTTGGAACGGCTTTTTTTATTGGTAGATTTCTATAGCTTGTCAGGAATAAGGATATTATCTTTTGCAGAAATTAAATTCTTAAGCGTGTCCCTCATTTGTTTTTGTTTTTTAATTAGTGCTTTAATATTTTTAAGTTGTTGGTTTTGTTCAACTATCATTTCGTTTACTACATTTTTAATTTCAGCAAATTCGCTATCCGTAAATTTACCTGTTTGAATTTTTTTCATCCCATCGTTTAGGGTTTTCATGTTTTCTTCATGTTTTGCACTTAATCCGTTTTGCATTGTCATAATGTTTTGTTTTTTAAATTGTTGTTTTTAAATTAATGAATTATTATCGTATTTCATTGAATACGTTTTTTGTATGTTTTAGAATCGAGGAAATTTAAAAAATTTGCTTTGCGTTCCTGGTGTAACTCCTTTGCTTTATTTCTTTTTGTTTTTGGATTTGGCGGGGGTGTTGCATCGGCAAGCTCTTTTAATATTGCCTCCAATGCGCTTCCTAATTCTATTAGTCTTTGAGCTGTAATTTCCTTGGCCATGTTATTGATTTTTATTAGTTCTATCAAATAACGCTTTGAACTTAGTTTTTATTAGTTGTCTAGCAAAATTACTTCACTCACATCAAACAAAGCTGTTTCTGTATGTGCTATTCCGGTTGTACATGATATTTCTAAAATGATTGTGCCGTCAGTACAAACACATGATAATCGCCCCGTTTTTACATTCTCATTTTTTAATATCAATGAAATATTTCTACCATTGTAAGAATAGAAATCAAATAACTCTGGTCTTGTTTCTGAAAAGTTGCTTTTGATAGCTTTAATTTTTGAATTGTTTTTTTTCATTTTCTGAATTGTTAGTGATTATTTGAATATATGTTATTTATTGAGTGCAAAAATAGCATATAATCTAATACAAAACAAATCTTTTCCAGTTTTATTTCATTTTTAAATAGATTATATGCTATTTATTATCTTTTTGTTGTACATATATACTATTTATTGTACTTTTGCATCCAAACCAATAAGTAACATATATGCGAATTAAAGAACTAATCAAAGAAAAAGGTTTAACCGTTGCGGATGTTGCGGCTAAAATGGGTGTCAAGTCTCCATCTTTGAGCCGTGCCATCAATGGGAATACAACTGTTGAAATGCTTAACCGGATTGCAACGGTTCTTGATGTTCCAGTGTCCAGTTTGTTTGAATCTGAAACTAACTTGTACGGCGTTGTTGTATTTAAGGGCAAAACGTATAAAGTTGATAGTGATCAGGCGTTGCAATCATTTTTGAAAGAATACAGTTCCGGGACATCTACCAAATCCATTTAAAACAATACTGGAACAAATATTTAAAAAGAGTAATTTAGTTTTGAGCTAACTTACTCTTTTTTTGCTCTTTATTTCCTCTTTTATGTACTGGTTTATGTACTGTGACACTTTTCAACTATTTAATAGATTAAATAACAGCCATTTAAAAAACCACCGTGCGCAAAAGGGAATTGTGAACTACCTTTTTTTGAATGATTGAGCCTTTTTAATATAGTCGGAAAAGTCGGGTTTTGACATTCAAAACTCCAAAAGTATGATTTCATAAACAGTTCTATAACTCCACGTCCAAACCTCTTCAGGTTCTACATTACGAGCCAACGCAATCATATTGATGTCAACTCGTTTGATTAGTTTCTCCTTTTCAATCCAAAACAAAAACCCGTCAATGATTTGTTGCAAGTAGTCAAACCACTGCATTGTCTCTTCAGTGGTTGGCCTAAAACCGTGTAAACATTCAATTGTATCATAGTACATTTCCAGTCCTATTTTGCCACTTCTAAAGATACTATCCATTTCAACCCGTTGTTTAACTGTGAATTGACCCGCCTTAATATCTTTTTTCTCAAACACTCTCATTGTTTTAGTAGCTTCCACGTTCTTGTATTGTAGTGTAATTTTTGTCCCCTTTTTTAATGTCCTCAATGGTAGCGTAAACTTTAATTTGCGATACGGCTTCTTTCATTGCCTGTGTCATTTCTTCTTTGGTTACTCCACCGCTGCTACTTATTGCACTCCTGGCACCATAACCGCCATCGCTTGTAAATCTTGGCGTTTGTGGAATAAAGCTTGGGTTGTTCCCTGCATTATTCAGGCCTGCCAATAAACCACCATATTGAGCCGTTGCCTTTTTGTTGATAATCATTTCACCACCTTCCACTTCCATCAATACACCGCCTTGAGAATGTGAGTTACCAACTACAAGCCCGCCCGTTGCTGCTTTTGGAATTGGCGTTGCCATTATTGTTCCCAACTCAATAGCTCCTGTAACTCCCGCGGCAACTGCCATAATTGCACCGGGTATTCCGCCCGGGCTTTTCAACATTCCTACAATTGCAGCTGCCGTGTTGATAATGGTTTTGAAAATATTCAAGTCTCTTTCCCTTACCGCTTCATCGTGTGCAATTTTGGCTTTCTTTTTGTCCAGTGCCGTGGCTGATGCTGCCACACCGTCATCGTGTTGCTTTTGGGTAATCATACCTTTTTTCAACCGTGCATCCAAATCTTTTACCTTAGTACTGTTTGCACTTTCGGCATCTGCCAATTGTCCCGCTTCAATTTCTTTTGCAAGGTTATTGGCCGCTGAAAGAACACCCATTGCAGCATCAGCATACTTTTTAATCGCTTCAAACTTTTTCTGATTTTTATCTGACTCGCTTTCGGCTTCCAGTTTGTTGAATTTTGCATTGATAAGAGCCACACTTGCACCTGTTGTTTCGGCTGCCAATAATTCGGCTGTTCGGTTTGCTTCAAGTGCTTTGAGTTTTAAATCATATTCGAGGTCGATATTATTTTGAACAGCTGCCAACTCATTGTTTAAATCAGTTTGAGCCGTGTCTATTTTTCGTTGATTTTCCTTTTCGTCAAACACTGCATTTGCTTGAGCCATTGTCGTTTTACTTTTTTGCGTAATCAGTGCTATTTGCTTATCGTGTTCCACTTGGTAGGTTTTGTCGGATGCTAACTTCAAGTTTTGTTCTTTAATTTGTTCGTTCTTGTCTTGTTGTATTCGTGACAGTTCACTAAAATACTGTTCTTGAGCTGTGCGTTTAGTTCCTGCAATTACTTCATCATCCTTACTCCTTTGAAGTTGCATCTCGTATTGAAGTGAATTGACTAATTGATTAAGTTTTGCATCGGATAACGCTTTGATTGAATCATTCTTTTTCTTTTCAGCGTCAACATATTTCAAGGCCGCTTCTTGAGCGTTTATTTTTTTGTATGCTAATTCTTTGTCAATGATTTTCTTTTCATCGTTCCAGTTAGAATTAATCATGTCTAACCTGTCACTGTAATATGAATCACCTGTCAACATTTCAGCATTGAAGTTTTTCTGGTTGGCAATTTTCAAAGACAAAATATTCTGATCCGACTTTAATTCTTTTTCCATTGCCTTTTCATGTGCAACGGTCGCTTTCTCATTTGCAGTAACGGCGGCGGCGTCTGCTTTTTCTTTTTTGGCCGCTGCTTTGTCTGCAAGCACATCCTCCCGGTTCATTGCCTTTTCTCGTATGGCATTACTTTGGTCGAGTAGTCCCCACACTTTGACTTGATTTGAAGTTAAGTCTTTCAAGTCATCCTCACTGATTGCTTTTTTTGTTTTTAATTGTTGTGCATACTCAACCCCTCTCAACCTTAGTTGTTTTGCTTCCTCCTTAGTCAGTGTATATTCACTAATGATTTTATCCTGTGTAATTTTCAACTCTTCATCGGCCCTGGACTTATTTTCTTTATATTGTTGCGCTTCCAGTGCCAACGCTTTGTCAATCATTGCCATTCTTTCAGCTTCAGTAAGTGTTCTGTTTTTTGACTGAAGTATTAATTGATCTATTTGTGTTTTGGTTCTGGCATTGCTCACCTCTGCCCGTTGGTTGGCTTCTCCTAGTTCCTGTTGTGCTAACTTTAATCTAACAGCTTCTTTTGCAGCATTAGCCATTGAAGTACCTAAACCGTTGGTAGTTTCGGATAATGACTTTTGACCTGTAATAAGTCCCAAAACGCCTTCTTTCAAAACAGTAATAACAGCGCCAACGGCTGCAAAACCCTGTTCTACTGCCCTAACAACTGGTTCGTAATTCTTTAAAACTGAGTACAAAGTATAGAAAACGCCCGCTATGGCTGCTATGGTTGCTCCTATCGGATTTGCAACCAACGCCCACATCGCTTTTCCGGTTTCTAAAAGGCTTTTTGTTGTTGCACCCGCTGCCCCTGGCAATTGAGTCATTCCACGCTCATACTCACCAATCCCACGGGTGCTATTGCCTAATTGAGTCTCAAGTTTTTTTAGTTCGTCGGATGTCGCCTTGATGTCTTTGGCTTTTTGTTTGCCCTCAGAGCCGTCTCTTTCTGCTTTAGTAAGGTCATTGTAAGCGGCTGTAGTTAGAGACAATTGTGCCTTTAAAGATTGTATACTTCCAGTCTTTTCATTCTGCAGTTTGACCTCTGATTGAATTTGTTTTTCATAAGTCTTACTTTCGGTATTTAGAGCTTTAATCTGTTGTCCCAACATTTCAAACTTTTGTCGTCCGGACTCTGTTGATTTATCAAGTCCTATCTGTTCGGCCTTCAGTCCATCTACCTGTATTTTTAGTTCTGCAATTTTCTTGATTGCATCTGCACTTTGGATTTCTACATTTAAGAGAATTCTTTTCTCGCTATTTTCTGACATGATATTCTTTTTTTTTGTGGTTAAATAATTGACTAAAAGCGGGTTTTGCCGTGCGTATAGTCCCGCTTTTAGTCCCTATTTTGTTTATTATATTGATATACAGTATTATTTTAAGTCCTATAGAGACTAACTAGTTGATTCTCCCTATTAAAATATTAGAATATTCAACCTTACCATTCAATCGGTCTTCATACCTTTGACGCATCTGTTTGTTGTATTCCTCACCCTCTTTTCTCTTTTTCTCTGCCTCAAGTTCTGCGCGAATATCATGATACTGTAAAAGATTTAATTCAAACTCTTTGCTTTCGGGATTGAAATAAAATAGTTTGTTTAGAGCTTCATATTCATTATCTGGATGGTTCATCAACTCATTGAGTAACTGACACGCTTTTTGATGTTTATCGAAAAAATTGAGAGAATTGGAATTGGAAAGAATGACTGAATTTTTGTCAATAAAGAATTGTTTATCAAATTCCGGCTTTACTGAAATTTCATTTTCAAAAATGAAATACTTCAGATAATCAGTTTGGTCAAACATTGGGCACAAAGTGAAAAGTTCTGTTCTGAATGCTTCAGTTTTCTCATTAACTTTATTTTCCCAACCGTCCGTTATTGCAGTTTCTCCAAATGCATCGATAATCTTTTTTATTTTTTCCGTTTCTACTTGTTTAAGTGCGTTAACTGGAATATCAAAAATTTTGTCAATTGCATTTTTAATATTGGTTTCATCCGGCTCAACACCTTTTGAAATTAGAAACGTGCTGATTGATTCAAGTTGTTTCTTTGCCTGTTCTAAGGTTGCTAAATCTAATTTAACGCCCTCTTGGTTTGTGTATAGATTTTTCATTTTACCAACTCAACATAGCTTTAATTCTTGACTTTACTCCTTCAAGGTGCATCCAATATCCACCATCACTAGAATCGTTTTGTTTGGCTTGCTTTTCTGCAAACTCATAAAGTCTTTTGTCTTTCAACAAATTTTCTTTTAATGTTAGAGG
>JBAXAD010000232.1:0-5849 GCA_037142715.1 Paludibacter sp.
AAAGTACCTTGTATTGGTATTAACGATTCGGGTGGCGCGCGTATTCAAGAAGGTATTGGTGCATTGGCTGGTTATGGTGAGATATTTTATCGCAATACCATGGCGTCAGGTGTTATTCCTCAAATTTCAGTTATCTTAGGCCCTTGTGCCGGTGGTGCTGTTTATTCTCCTGCTTTGACAGACTTCGTTTTTGTGGTAGAGAATATCTCCAAAATGTTTATCACAGGTCCAAATGTTATTGAAACTGTTTTAGGTGAAAAAATTTCTCAAGAAGATTTAGGTGGCGCACGCGTACATGCCGAAATTACTGGTAATGCTCATTTCTTTGCAATGAGTGAATTGGAATGTTTCGAGCAAATTAAAGAATTGGTGTCGTTACTTCCTCATAGCAATCAACAGAAAGCTGCAAGCGTAGAACCAAAAAATCCTAAATCCAAAAAGAATATTGAAAACATTATTCCTTCGGATGCCAAACAACCTTACGATGTGCGTGACATTATTTACGCATTGAGTGATGATTCAAAATTCCTTGAAGTTCACGAACTTTGGGCTGCCAATATCGTCATCGGTTTTGGTCGTATCAATGGTGAAACTATCGGTTTCGTGGCCAATCAACCTATGTATTTGGCGGGTGTACTTGACTGTGATGCTTCAGATAAAGCAGCTCGTTTTATTCGTTATTGCGACGCTTTCAACATTCCAATTGTAACACTAGAAGATATGCCGGGTTACTTGCCAGGTGTTGACCAAGAGCACGCTGGAGTTATTCGTCATGGTGCCAAAATGCTTTATGCTTATTCTGAAGCTACTGTGCCAAAAATCACGGTAATTCTACGTAAAGCCTATGGTGGTGGTTATATTGCTATGAATTCTCGTCACCTTGGAGCCGACTTTATGTTTGCATGGCCAGGTGCAGAAATCGCCGTAATGGGACCAGAAGGTGCTGCCAACATTATTTTCCGCAAGGAAATTATGGAAGCAGAAGATGAAGATGCCATGCGTCAACAAAAAGTGCAAGAATACATCGAGAAATTTGCAAACCCATTCGTAGCAGCCTCTAAGGGTTATATCGATGCGGTTATCGAACCATCAGAAACGCGCGAATTATTGATTCATGCACTCGAAATGTCTAAAAATAAAGACGACTATCGTCCTGCAAAAAAACATGGTGTTCCACCGTTCTAATTAGTATTGTGAACTGAGTAATGAAAGGCGATCTTTGCAAACCTTTCTAATCAAATTTACAAACTTAATGTTTACTCGATTACATGTTGTATTATTATGACTTTCAACATGTAACTAAAAAACTAATATATGAATAAAGAAAAACCAGAATATGTTGATTTTGCAGTAACAGCGCGAAAATATAAAACGCTTCTTACCAAAAAATACATGAATAGAAAACCATGGGTGAATGCCAGTCCTTATGATATTCAGTCTATTATACCAGGTACTATTCTCAGTATTTTTGTAAAAGAGGGAGATGTGGTAAAAGAAGGAGCGCCACTGTTAATATTGGAAGCCATGAAAATGCAGAATCGCATTGAAATGCCTTTTACGGCTCGTATCAAAAAAATCAATGTGGAATTGGGAGTACGTATTCCCAGAGATACACTGATGATAGAACTAGAACCTATAGAAAACGAATAGTATTTTCTTTAGTAGAATAAAAAAAACGGTTAATTGTGGTTTCACAATTGACCGTTTTTTTGTGGCAAAATATTTTTAATGTATTGAATTGGGATAAATGGTAAAAAATCTAATAGATAACATTTTAGCTTTTTAATAAGTATTTGGACGTAATTTCAAACTTGATTTTGAATTGCCTTGTACTTTTATTAATTTTCATCGGATTCCAAAATGGAGTTTCGATATGCCGACGGCAATACTCCAAATTTCACTTTAAAGCATTTGCCAAAGTAACTCACAGAATTATAACCCAGCTCTTCGGATAGTTCGCTAATTGTTTTATCTGGAACATTTTGCAATGACCAAGCTGCCTTCTTTAACCTTATATTCTGAATAAAATCATTGGGCGTTTGTCCTGTTATACTCTTCATTTTGTAGAAAAACACCCTGCGACCAATGGCCATTTCGGAACAAAGAAAATTGACATCGAGTGACTCTTTTTGAATATTCATCTCAACGATTGCAATGGCTTTTTCGATAAATTCCTGGTCCAATTCATTGGTAGCAATATTAAATGCGGTAGTATCTATTTGTTTGCTATACTTTTCTTGCAGTATTTTTCGGCCAAGCAGCAAATTATTGCAACGGGTCACTAATATTTTTACGTTGAATGGTTTGGTAATATAGTCATCGGCACCACGTTTTAGTCCATCAAGGTTCTGCTCCAGACTGGTTTGCGCCGTAAGCAGTACTACTGGAATATGGCAGGTCTCAAAATTCCCTTTCAACTTGGTACACATATCGTTTCCATTCATTTCGGGCATCATCACGTCGCTGATAATCAGGTCTGGATGTTTATCAACAGCCATCTGATAACCAACCAACCCATTATTTGCTTCTAAAACAGTGTACATAACATCAAAAAGTTGCACCAGCATTTGACGCAAACCATCATTGTCCTCCACAATCAAAACAGTGGGTTTCTCAACGAAGTTTTTACTTTGATTCTCGGACGTTTCCTTTAAAAAATCGCTGTCCAACACGGTTTGTATTTTGTAGGCATTCACAATTTCCTCCTGACTTTCCACAATTTCCACTTTCTCTTTATCGGCAAAATGCAAATCGCCATACAGAAGTTCCACCACAAATGTACTTCCAATACCTGGCGTACTGGTTACTGAAATTTTTCCTTTGTGAAGCTCAACTATTCCCTTTGCCAATGCCAATCCGATGCCAGTTCCTTTGTTTTGAAGGCTACTATCATCAAGGTTGTCTGCTTGATAAAATCGGTCGAATACTTTTTCGAGATTGTCTTTTGAAATACCGACTCCAGTATCTGACACGCTGATTTTTACACGTCTATCGTCAGCATCAATCTCGACAGCTATTTTTCCACCTTTGCGAGTAAATTTGAAAGTGTTGGAAATCAGATTGTAAAATACTTTTTGTAGTTCTACGTAATCAAAAACCAGTGGGATAATGTCTTTGTTGGAAACGAAAGTAAGTTCAATGCCCCTAAATTTTGCAAATTCTTGAAACGACACGAAAATCTCGCGCAAGTAACTCACAACATCATGTTCGCTGACTTTTAATTTCTTGAAGCCCTGCTCTTGTTTTCTGAAGTCGAGTAATTCGGTGATAAGTAAGTTCAGTTTTAGCGCATTGTTGTGAACATTCACAATGCTATTGTAAAAGTTAGGCGCAATTTTGGTGGATTGCATCAACATTTCTATTTGACCCAAAATCAAAGTGAGCGGTGTTCTAAACTCGTGCGAGATATTGGTAAAAAACCGAAGTTTTGATTGATTTACAACCTCATTCTGTTCTTTTTCGCGTCTTTCGTATTGCAAAGATGTACGTAAAATTAACCTCGATTGATAGAACCTGATAATCCATGCGGCAATGCCAGTTATCAAAATGATATAGAGCAAATAAGCATACCAACGGGCGTAAATAGGTGGCAAAACAATTATTTTCAGCTCAATACCACCTTTACTATCCGCATCTTGTTGCAGTAAACTTCTCACTTTGA
Organism: Paludibacter sp.; assembly: GCA_037142715.1. GTDB lineage: Bacteria > Bacteroidota > Bacteroidia > Bacteroidales > Paludibacteraceae > Paludibacter. The sequence goes on from JBAXAD010000232.1 coordinate 3,662, forward strand.
GTGTGTAAGTTCCAGCAGGCAAGTTCATGTAATTAATGGGGTTTTTGGGGTCAAATTCCAACCATTGCTTATCGAAACCTTCCAGTTTGTACTGAAAATTAGGCTGGTTGGCCTTTATAAAGTTATCGGTGGCAAAATCGAAGGCAATTATTTTCTGGTCGGCCTTAAACTCTATTTCTTGTATGTAGGGAAGCGCTTGTTTTAAAACTCCTGTTTCATCATCGGGCAATACTTTGTGATTATTTACCCAAAGTCCGGTAAACTTCATGTTAAAGTCTTTGCCGAAATTAGTAAGTGCTTCCTCCCTGAAAATTGCCATTCCGTCAATGCCGCCCATTAGCAACTGACCATCACGGCTGGTAGATATGCTTCCATAACTCATTGATATAACAGGGAACCCATTTTTCGAGCTGTAGTTATAACTCTTATTCCGCTCCACATCTATCCGCGAAAAACCCTTGCTGGTACCCGCCAAAATATATCCATATTTCGATTCGCTCAAACAACTTACATTGTCACTTTCAATACCACAACTGCGACTGTTGTAAAGTATAAATTTGTCGGTTTTCTTATCCAGCAGAGCCAATCCTCCACCATCCGTGGAGAGCCACAATTGTTTCTTTCGGTCCAAAAATAGTTTTGTAATCCTGTTTTTGGGTAAATTGTTGGTTTGCTGCGTATTTTGCTTGTATTCTTTTACAATTTTATTGCTGGCAAGGTCAAATTTAGTCAATCCATCCTGCTCGGCAATCCAAAGTGTGCTGCCTTCAATTAATAAATCTCTAATGCTGTTGGACAATACAATGTGCGTAGCAATGCCACTTTTAATATCGAAGGAAAATACACCATAAAGTGTTCCCAAAAATAGCTTATCTTTATAAGGAACAATGGTTTGCACGGTTTCCTGCCATTCATTTGGAATGGTTGAATTTTGCCCACCAATTTTAAAATGAGTAAACTTTTTCTTAGGTATATCCAACCAATTGATACCATTGCGGTAAGTGCCAATCCACAATCCATCATGCAGTTGGTCGTAATAGATGCTTTTGATGTTATTGCCCGAAATGGCGGAATTATCCGTTGAAAAATAGTTATAATTTCCCTTTGAATGGTCGAAATAAATCAATCCTTTACCATCTGAGCAAATCCAAAAGTCGCCCCGTTTGTCTTCCACTATTTTCCCAATTATGGGATAACTAAAGTCTGATTGTGACTTTTTGAATTCATAGAACTTGAAAATTTCGGGTTCGGGATTAAAATAGTTTATTCCACCGTAATAGGTTCCAATCCAGATGGTTCCTTGCTTGTCTTTGGTAATGCAACGAATAGAATTACTGCTCAAACTATGCCGTTGGTCGGACGAGAGGCCATAATGTTCAATTTGACTGGTGGACAGATTCATTTTGTCCAGCCCGGCGAATGTGCCTATCCACAAATTGTCGTTGTTGTCTTCACACACACTGCGCACCACATTGCTCGAAATCTTTTGAGTAGGATTGCTAGCGGTAGAAAATAAGTTTATATTCAGTTGATTGTCAATTTTATACAATCCGTTTTCATTGGTGCAAATCCAGATATTTTTTTTGTTATCTTCGCTAATTGAGTTCACCGTACCACTTTGGGGCAGAATATGAAATGCTTTTTGCGCATTGTCAATAATAAAAGCGCCCATATCGGAAGTACCTACAAACAATTTGGATTTTGAAGTTTCACACAAAGCCGAAATGCTGGCATTTGGATTCGACAAAGCTGCATACTTTGTTGTAGTTTCATTTTTATACTGGTAAATGCTATTCAACACACCTATCCACAATCCATTTCTTCCCTGAGCAATGGCAGTAATTCTTTTGTTCACCAACTCTTTAGATACTGACAGCAAATGTATATCCTCCTTTTTGAGGTCATATTCCACAATTTTATTATTAATTAATGCATAAACGTGACCTTTTCCATCGCCACAAATAGTAGAAACAATACCCGAAGCCAAATCCATATTGGGACGTGAAGTACTCAAATTCTCAACCGTATTGCCATTATAGCGCATCAGCCCATCATTGGTACCAATCCATATTCCACCATTTTCGTCTTGATAAAGTGCAAAAACGGTAATCTGCGAAAGTCCCTTTTCAAAACCCAGATGCTCAATGGACAATTCAGCGATATTGGAGCTAGCATATAGAAAATGCAG
>JBAXAD010000233.1:0-5808 GCA_037142715.1 Paludibacter sp.
TCTCAAAATCTCCCGCCTAATAAGTGTGTCGGTTCGAGTCCGACCCGCGGCACCACTAATAACAAAGCCCTTAAGCATGGTGCGAACTAACTTAAGGGCTTTTTTCTTTTGTAACACAGTCGTAGCACAAAATAGCAAACGCTTATACGTGAAAAAGTAGATTTATCTACGATTATTTAAACATATCACCCACAGCCATAATCGCCTTTACTTTATCCAACTCAGTTACTCGTGCTTGTTGTTGTAAGCTACTGTTGACACCTTGTTGATAAGGCTTGTAGCTTGCGTTGCTGAACAATACTTCGTTACTGTGCTAGCGTTAAGCGGATGTGGAGGATTGGCATTAGGTATTTCTACTACGGGTGCTTGTGGTGGTTTGGTGGCAAAGCTTTTGTATCGCATACAGTATTTATAAAAAATAATTACAGTAGGCTTACTATAAATAGATGTTATATTTAATTATTAAATTTTAAAGGAGTTGCTATGGGCGGTTTCTCACCTTTACACTGGATAATTGTTTTATTATTTTTTTCACCAATAATTATTGGTATAGCTGTTATGGGATTACAAAAAAAAATTGTGGTTAAGCACACACAGTCTGGTTTGCAGAAAAATGGCTATATTGGTTACTGTTGGACATACGTATTATTTGGAGGTTTCGTTCCAATTTTTAGAAGCGAGATTGGAATTGGACTGTTACATATAATTTTATCTGCTATCACATTAGGAATATTTAATATATTGATGTCATACCTGTACAACAAACAACATATGACGAGGTTACTCACTAGTGGATGGGTAATTGACGATACAGAGCAAAATACTTTGTTTGCTAAAACTAAACTCGGTATTGTTAATAAGCAGTAATGTAGATACCTCAATATTTAATTGAGGTATTTTTTTGCATTAAGAACTACTTCCCAAACGCTAATTTAGTAGCCTTACTAACATCAGCTATAGCCTCGTCAAATTCACCATTGGCAACAGCTATCTTCAAGTTCGCAAAGTAGCTATCAGTTTGTCACCACTTGCCAACTCAATAGCATTTGCACATTACTTGTTCAGTGCTAAAGTATTAGCACCATAATCGTCTTACAAAGTGCCTAAAAATTCAAAGAGTTTAAATAGTTAGTTTATTGATCCAAACTCACGCATTCACAACTGGATGGCAATTTCTTTACCGATCATTGTTGGATCATCATTCGATGCATAACGTTTCATGACTTGACCATCTTTATTAATAAAGAATTTAGTGAAGTTCCATTTAATCGATTCCGTTCCTAAAATGCCAGGACATTCCTTTTTCAAAAACGCATAAAGTGGATGGGTGTTCTCGCCGTTCACATCAATTTTGGAAAACATTGGAAAAGTGACGTTGTAATTTGTGTCACAAAAACTTTGAATTTCTTGCGGTGTACCAGGCTCTTGCCCACCAAATTGATTACAAGGAAAACCTAAAATTTCCAACCCTTGAGATTGGTACTGAGTGTATAAAGCTTGCAATCCCTTGTACTGATTTGTGAAGCCACATTTACTCGCCACGTTCACAATTAATAAACTCTTATTCGAAAAATCTTGAAGGTTTTTTGTGTTTCCTTGTAGATCGGTAAATGGGATATTCGGTAACATGGTTTTCCTTGTGTTGAGATGCTTAAAAATACATGATTTTTACTGTTGGATGAATGAAGTATATCTCTGTTCATTACTTAATGTATTAAAGCCATTTCTTTTATGTGACAAAGCCATTTCTTTTATGTGACATTTTGAGATGTGATAAATCATCGAAGGTTCATACTGAACAATACACTTGTGTGTAGGATAAATTTTTGTAATTCTTATCACAATGTATGCCACTCGTTCACCAAATTAAATCTAATGCGATAGCTCAACTGGGAATTATTGCCTTTATATCTTGTGTGGCGTACCTTGTACTGCAATGGAGTGGTCAGAATCACGCGAGCGCTTTATTGGGTTCGACTATCGGGATGATGACACTCCTCAAGTTAATCCTCATAGGTATTTGTGCGGGTATTTTGTCAGGACTGACAGGTCTTGGAGGCGGCATCATTATTGTTCCGATGATTATTTTTTGTTTTGGTTCAAATGCACTAATTGATGCTGTCATTATTAGTTTTTATGCCGTATTTTTTAATAGTATTTCAGCGACGAGATCTAAACGTAATTTACTGATTCAGGCAGGTGCTGCCGAACTTGTTGATGGCGAGTGGAAACAAACTGGTAAAGAAGATTTTAAGAAACTTATCTTATTAGCTATGTATTATTTGATCGGCATTATTTTCGGTAGCTTAGTGATTGCTTATGTTTTTGGCGCTCACAAGGCGCTTGTATCAAAAAACCTCATTGCCATTTTCCAACTTATTTTGGCTGTTTCCATGCTCATACCTTTAAGTTTATGGAAAAAATGGTTTGGTTCTGCTGTGATTCAAAATCGATGGTTAGACATCGGCTTTGGATGGTTCATTGGATGCTTTTCAACCTTGATTGGAGTTGGTGGTGGGACATTCACTTTGCTTTACTTCAATATCACTAAACAGATAGATCTCATCAAGTGTTCATGTATTTCTAATTTTATCGGTATTTTTGTTGGCGCAATGTCCATTATTGGATATTTAGGATCATCCAAACTATCCGATGATGTAAACCATCCGTTATTCAACTGGTATGAAATTGCTACTTTAGTGATTGCCGGAATAATCGGTGCTGCCTATGGCGTAAAAATTCAGTCACGATTTGATGTGAAGACTATTAAACGAGTCATTGCCATTTTCCTGGCAAATTCAGCATTTTTTATCTTTTATCGAAATTCATTTTAGGAATCCCCATGAAAACTACTCTTATTGCGTTGATAACTTATTCATTCATTTCAACCGTTCATGCACAAGAGGTATCGGAGTGTGAGGGGCGTGCGGCTTGGCAAGAAGATCGTGTCGGATCACCGAATGTGATGTTTCGAAAATGCAATATTTTTGGTCTCGACTTTATTGAAGTTAAATATCGATTGTCTGAGGATCGGTGCATTAGTCTCCGAAATGTAAATACCGGCCAGCATTGGAAGGATTTTTACTTGCATCAAAATGAGGTGAAATCGATTGGTGTTTCAAATATCGCCACATTGGCCAACATAAAAATCGTCTCGAGTAAAACAGTGAACAACTCTTGTAGAAATTAATCGATTGAGTCTTCGTATTCGTTCATATTTATTATGAAAATTAGATCTTTTTATTGTGATGATTGTGTATGAATATTATTCATTTAGTCATACTTTTGTAATTTACAAGCTTTAGCATAAAACTTCGAAATCACAGGAGAAATTAAATGAGTTCAAGTCATGCGCAGGGCGTTTTAGGCGAAGGATTAGCGCGCCCAAATCTAGACGCAAAACCAAATATTGTCACAGTAATCGTTTTTGTTGGTTTACTAGTTGCCGGTTTAATTTATACGGCTTTTAGCATTTCGCATGACGTTACTGTTACGTCTAAAAACGTTCCCGTTACCAATTGGGCACCATTTATTCTTTTAGGAGTAGCGCTTTTAATTGCCTTAGGTTTTGAGTTTGTGAATGGGTTTCACGATACAGCGAATGCTGTTGCAACGGTTATTTACACCAACTCTTTACCGCCAAACGTGGCCGTGATTTGGTCTGGCTTTTTTAACTTTTTAGGTGTGTTGCTTTCCAGTGGATTAGTTGCTTTCGGTATTATTTCATTATTGCCGGTTGAACTAATTTTACAAGTTGGATCTTCCTCTGGATTTGCCATGGTATTTGCTTTATTGATTGCCGCGATTATCTGGAATCTTGGAACTTGGTGGTTAGGTATTCCAGCATCTTCTTCACATACATTAATTGGTTCAATTATTGGAGTTGGTGTTGCTAATGCGTTAATGCACGGTCGCGATGCGACAAGTGGTATTGATTGGCCACAAGCAACGAAGGTTGGTTATTCTTTATTATTGTCACCATTGATTGGTTTTTGTGCATCTGCTTTGTTGTTATATGCAATGAAGGTGTTGATCAAGAACAAAGAATTATTTACTGAGCCTAAAAAAGGTAAGGCGCCACCAGCTTGGATACGTGGTTTATTAGTTCTGACATGTACGGGTGTTTCTTTTGCACATGGCTCGAATGATGGCCAAAAGGGTATGGGTTTGATCATGTTGATTTTGATTGGCTGCGTTCCAACCGCATATGCTCTTAATAGCGCCATGACAGCAGATCAATCGACAGCATTCGTTGCTCTGGCTGAAACTACTTCGGCGAAGATCAGAGAAGTTTTGCCGGCAGCGAAGGCTAAACAAGAAATTGATAGCCGTCAGGTTCTTTCAGATTTTGTACGAACGAAGACATTAAATGATGATGTTGTTCCTGCTATTGCGAATATGTCCCAATCGATTGGTGAGCAAGTAAAGGCGAGTGGTTCAATATCAGGATTACCAACAGATGCCGTATCGAATGCTAGAAATGATATGTATTTAGTTTCTGAATCGGTTCGATGGTTACAAAAGAATAAATCTGCTTATGAAGCTCTCGGAACGGATGCAACTGACAATTTGAAGGCATTTAAAGCACAGACGGATAATGCAACCAAGTTTATTCCTTTATGGGTTAAAGTTGCGGTCGCCATTGCGCTAGGTCTTGGCACGATGGTAGGTTGGAAGCGGATTGTTGTAACGGTAGGTGAAAAGATTGGTAAGACACATTTAACCTATGGTCAAGGAGCTTCAGCCGAGCTCGTTGCGATGTTAACGATTGGTGCTGCTGATATTTATGGTTTGCCAGTATCAACGACTCAAGTTTTATCTTCTGGTGTTGCTGGCACGATGGTTGCGAACGGTTCTGGTATGCAGGCTAGTACGATCAAGAGTTTGGCTTTGGCTTGGATTTTAACCTTGCCTGTGGCGATGTTCTTATCGGCTTCTTTGTTCTATATTTTTAGTCAAGTTTTTTAAATTTTGCTTGAGAATAAAAAAAGCCGCAAGGAGCGGCTTTTTTTTATTCAATCAATGGATATTGATGCTAAAAGAACTGGATATATTTAAATATCGTAGCTCATATTTTCTTCAATTGTTGGGCCGTTACTTTGTAATGCTTGATCGACTAGCTTTCTGGTTAGGCTGGGTGCAAATAATTCAATGAAGGTATAGGTAAAAGATCGTAAGTAGGCATCTTTTTTCAGTGCGATACGAGTCGTATTATTTCCAAATAAATGACCTGCAGGGAGCATTTCTAGGGCCGTGTCTCGGGTCGCATCAAATGCCACACCCGCCACAATGCCCACTCCCAAACCAGTTTCAACATAGGTCTTGATAACGTCAGCATCAATGGCTTCCAGGACAACGTCAGGGATTAAGTTCTTTTTAGCAAAAGCCTCATCAATTTTCTTACGACCCGCAAAGGCAATATCGTAAGTAATGATGGGATATTGAACGAGTTCCTCAGGAGAGAGGGGTTTTTATCTAACAAGGGGTGACCATGGGGTACTACTACAGAGTGTTGCCATTGATAACCTGGTAGAGAGACGATATTATGCAGATCGGATAAGCCCTCAGTCGCAATTGCAATATCTGCTTGATCGCTCAGAAGTAATTCAGCGAGATGCTCTGGACTACCTTGTTGAATACTGACGCGTACTTTAGGAAAGCGCTTGGTGAATTCAGAAATCACTTGAGGCAGTGCATAACGAGCTTGAGTATGGGTGGTGGCAATCACAAAATTGCCTTGATCTGTAGAGGCATATTCAGAGCCGATTTTTTTGAGGTTTTCGACTTCATTGAGAATCCTTTCTACGC
>JBAXAD010000234.1:0-5756 GCA_037142715.1 Paludibacter sp.
TTACAAATCATCCTAACAAAAATCTTTACTAAAATAAATGCGGATAATACTTGACTAATTGCTCAATATATTCACTCATACTGAAGTCTTGAGTAAAACACATTTATCGGGAGCAAAGATATTTTGGCAGGATTACAAAATTGGGTGGGTACTGTTACAATTGTATTAAAAAATTAAAATAATCAACTTTCTATCAATAACACTTAACAAATGGAGTACCCAAGGTTAAACACAGTAGGCAAAGAATAAAGGGTATTTTGAACAATCTACTGTAAAAACCTCCGAGCGAAAAACCGACAACAATGTTGGTGCTAGTCAAATCAAAGCACTTTAATCATTATACATCAGACAAATATCATTCCACAAACAACCGCTGTAATTTATATATTGTACAAATACAATTAACCATGATAGTCATAGATAATGCTTATTGTAATAATACAATTAGAGTAAATCTTTTTGAAAGAGAATTATTGTAAAAACATTACTTAACTTTAGGGTTCTGTTATGTGTAATAATGTTTTTACAATTTAACCACAGAGCTGAATTATGTCTGTACAAAATACAAATACGAGCATTTTCGTCTCAATTTTGTCTGGCAATAAAATGCAAACAGGAGAAAAGTGAGTAATTTAGCTCAAAAATAAAAGTGAATGAGGGGATTTTGTTGTATTTACAGAAATATTAAAATTACAATGAACCAAAAACCTTAATCTTTGTAATATAATGTTTTTACAATGAGACTAAATTTTCCATTTTAGTCTCATTGTATTATTACAATAAAACAAAATCAACCATTTTTGAGTCATTGTATTTTTACAATGGAACTAATTTTTCCATTTTTGACCTATTGTAAAAGTAATGTGACACTCATTTTTAAGATTCAGACGTATTGCAAAAGTAATATGGAACTAAATAAATGGATTCAAAGCTATTATAAAAGATGTATGAGACTAAATTTTATATTTCTATCCTAATGTAAAACACTCTTTAAACTAAGCTGAATAAGCGTACTCATTAAAGATTTTCCTCAAGTTGATTTTTCTTAATTTCGGCTTGTTCCTTGTCAAACTTTTCGTTGAATTTCAGACTAAACTTTGCACTATATTCATCGTAGGGCAAGTTAATATCCTCTTCATCTAATTCATACTCAATAAATGAATCCAAATGTTCGCATCTATATTTGTAGATCTCGTAATCTTCGCGAATTTGAACCGAGTAGATAATCCATCCCTCATAATCCAAATCGTTCAAATCTTTATAGTACTTCAAAACTGTTGATTGAAGTATGTCAAAGTAGTCTTTTTTTAATTTTTCTTCATTAAGGTAACTTTCCAGCTCTTCTTGAAAACTTTCATCTATAATTTCTTTCTTTTGTTGGTCTGTTAAATGAACTGACATTGGGTTATGCTCGCCAAAAAAAGTATAGTCGGGTACTGGCACTTCCGGTGGTCGTCCATAAAATTTCACCCATTCCTCAAATTTGGGATATTGTTCACGCAAGTTAACGCCTTCCAATTGATCTTGTACCAACATATAAAGCTGCATTATAAACTCATGACCCGCATAATCTATGGTTTCTTGGATATATTCCACGACCAATGGACGCAACTCGCCATCGATAGTTGGATATTGTTTGACCATCAGTTTACGAATGGCTGGAGCAATTTCACTCATTACAGGGCAATACACAGTCTCGTAAAAATATGTTATTTCGTCAGTTAAGTCAACGGGGATTTGAGCATCCCTTTTGAAATACATATAATTATCGTCGAACCATTCTTCCATTTCGGACATCTCGTAATCATCGTCATCTAGAAATTCGTCTTCTTCTTCATCGTCATCAAACATAGTTATAATTTTTAGTTGGTTATACGAAATCTTGTTTTTGTGCTACAAATTGAGCACGGGTTTTTCCATCATTCTTCAGATTGTTTTTTGCACAATACTCCATCAATTCCCTGATATTAACGGTTATGTCCTTTACTACATATCCATCGGCAACGAGTCTGATTTTGAACTTCAAAAAGTTTTTCAGCCAATCTTCCCATTCATCTTCCAGGGTTTCTCTATCGTCGGCGACACTTAGAAAATACGCCCAATCTTTTTTTTCGTAATATGCTAAATTTAAAGTTGTCATGGCAATTAGGGATTATAAAAGGTTAAGCGAAAGCATAAATCAAGTTCAACATTACATATTGACATACTCAATTTTGATGCTCTATAATGTTTTGGTTAGGTAGCAACAATGCTCATTTTCAAAACAATTAGACACATAGTTAAACATAGTTAGAAGACATATAGTCCTACATAGTTGTATTTAACAAAATATAGAAGTGATACATAGAAGAATAGCCTCTTTATCCTCCTGAATATCAATAGCTTTACTAGGTTTACTTTTATTTTTGAATAAAAATAAAAACTAAGTGTTACTATATTTTTTTTCGAATGTTTTACTATGTGTCGATATTTTAAAAATAAAATTACCCAATGTAACCTTTATAGAGCCTGTTTTGATTCGTACAAAAATAGAAATAATATTTATCTTTACAGTATATTTTACTAAAAAAGAATGCCGGCGGAAGGAGATTGTCGCAAAATCAATTGTTATTTGCCTGACGAATATGATTTCCTAAGGAGAAAGCTAGACATTTTCGATACGAAAAGATTTTTCTCTGGGTGATTTCATGTAAAATAATACGATTCCATACACTATCATTTTTCCAAATATCATCGTATTATCTGAATCACCAAAGGTATGGAAATAACTTATATCGAGTTTTATTGGCATAATCAAGATACCCCTTCAATTCGTTTTTCAAAGTCTTGTCCTCCAAATTCGTCCTCGTTATCAATAAAATAATCGACAGGCAGATGGGTATACTACTCCAAAGTGAACCAAAAAGGAATGGAAATCCCAATGATTGGATAATTGAACCCAGATAGGCTGGATGTCTGACAAAGCCGTACAATCCGGTTTCACAAACTGTATGTTCTCTATTGGTCTGAATGCGAACCGTGCTTGAGAAGAATTTATTTTGCTTTTGGGCAATAAGAAACAGCAGTTGACCAATAATTGTAAGGATAATTCCCAGCAGCATCAAGCTCCAATGAAAATTAGGCGACCAATGATAACGACCAGAATCGAGACCAGCAGTTACATACATGGCAATGGTGACCAAGAATGACAACCCTAATATCTTTTTATCCCACTCCTTGGTACCTTCTCCCGGCTTAGAACGTTCTTCTAAAAGTTCAGCATCTATCCGAAAAACAGTGTAGTTTAACACCGACATGATCAATCCGATTATTACATAAATCAGCCCTTGCCAATAATCCAATCGTCCGGCACTAATAAACAGCACACTAAAAAACACAAATGTGCCAATAAAATGTTTCAATACATAACTTATTTTCATATTTTTTTTGTTTGATGTCGTTACTTTCATCTAAACAATTTTGATAATGATCAAGTTCATGAACTAATAGCCGTATTTGTTCTATCTTAGGCTAAGCAACAACTCTATTTTAAGTATGCAATTGGAACACTTTGAATGTATAAATTTCAATTTCCTTTTATTACCTTTGCATTTCACTAAAGAGAGAAATAGAAAACTTACTGTCTGCTGATTTGTTTAAACTTTAAACCAATTGTCTTTTATGACTTCCAACAAAAATATATTCAGAATCACCTACCCCATTTTTCTAACATTGATAGCACAAAATGTTATCAATGTGACCAATACAGCCTTCTTGGGACGCGTGGGCGAAGTGGAATTGGGCGCATCGGCCATTGCAGGAGTGTTTTACATTGCCATCTACATGGTGGGGTTTGGATTCAGTCAGGGTGCTCAAATCCTTATTGGACGCCGCAATGGGGAGGAAAACTATTCGCAGATTGGACCCATTTTCAACAACGGTCTGCTTTTCAATTTTCTATTGGGAGCAATTATCTTTGCCCTTTCTGTAGTTGGCGCACCGCACCTGATGAAGTTGCTGGTTAGCTCCGACCATATCTACAAAGCATCCATTGAATACCTTGATTGGCGCATTTACGGCTTCTTCTTTGCTTTCCTAAACGTCATGTTTCGTGGACTTTACGTAGGCATTACGCAAACAAAAATTCTTACTACTTCGGCCATTATCATGGCAGTGGTAAATGTGGTTTTTGATTTCCTACTTATTTTCGGGAACTTTGGTTTCCCAAAAATGGGTATTGCAGGAGCTGGTCTTTCGTCTGTGATTTCTGAAGCAGTGACGCTTGTTTACTTGGTAGTGTATACCATTTTATATACAGATATCAAGAAGTACGGTATTTTTCAACTCAAAAAAGTGGACTGGAAAGCCATCGGTCAAATGTTGGATTTGTCGATATTTATCATGTTCCAATATTTCATTTCCATTTCCACCTGGTTCATGTTCTTTATTTTTATTGAACGAATGGGCGAACGTCAACTTGCCGTCACTAACATTGGCCGAAGTTTATACATTCTGCTAATGATACCGGGCATGGCGCTTTCCACTACCGTCAACACCGTTGTAAGCAACCTGATTGGGGCAGACCGTAAAGAGGAAGTGGTACCGTTCATCAATAGAATTGTTGGACTTTCTTTAATTTTAGTTGTTCCACTCATGGTCCTAACATACACATTCCCCGAATTATTTGCACGCGTTTATACCGACAATCCAAGTCTGATTGAAGCCTGCGTTCCGGTAATGCATGTTGTTTCCATTGCCATGATTTTTTGCGCTATCAGTAGCATTATCTTCAATGGCGTATCAGGAACTGGGAATACTCGTACAGCATTTTTTATCGAATTTATAACTCTCTTCTTCTACTTGAGCTATGTATATTACACCGCCATTGTCAATCCGGGTGCAGTAGCCACAGTTTGGTATTCGGAATTTGTTTATTGGATTATCATTGGCTCACTTGGATATTGGTATTTGCTGAAGGGCAATTGGAGAAGTAGGGAAATATAGAAATTTTCTTATTTTAAAGCCAACATATTAGAAACCGACACATATTAAAACAACAATTCCCAACCGACAGACATCGATTGGGAATTGTTGTAATAAATTAGAGTACCAGAGGATTATTTGAATGAACCTCCCAGGATATCGAGTAACTCGTTGGTAATGGCTTGCTGACGTGATTTATTGTACAACAATGATAATTCCTGCAATATATCATCCGCATTATCTGTGGCAATTTGCATGGCCATGGTACGTGCCGCATGTTCGGAGGCATTAGAGTCCAACAGCGCTGTGTAAATCTTCAATCGTAGCACTTTAGGAATCAATTCATCCATAATGGTTGCACTATCAGGTTCCACAATATAATTGAGTGCCACACTTCCTTTTTCAACTTTTGCGAGTTGTATTGGCAGCAGAATTTCATCTGTCAATACTTGCGTGCTTTTGCTTTTGAAATGGTGATAAATCAACTCTACCTTATCAACATCTTTACTGCTGAACAAACTCATCACTTGGTCTGCTACTTCTTGCGACAATGAATAACTTGGTTTATCAGCCATCATTTCAAAATCACCCTGTGGTTCAATACCCATCTTGCGACAAACTTTGGCCACCTTTTTACCTACCGGAAACACCAACACATTTTCATGTCCCAATGCCTGGTAATTGGCTATTTTTTGCGTCAATCGCTTGGCAACATTGGCATTAAAACCGCCACACAAACTTGTATTTGATGAGAAAACAATGATGGCCACCCGTTTCACTTCACGCTGTTCGGC
>JBAXAD010000235.1:0-5697 GCA_037142715.1 Paludibacter sp.
CCCAAATTGCATACAATGGCCAAGGAATTTGGACCTGCAGCCTACACGGTGAAACTTCGCAAAGAAATTCATCGTAATTTGGGCGCATATATGACTCCACAAGTGGCTTACATGCAGAATTTGGGTTTGGAAACTTTGTCAATACGATACGAACGTTCAACAAAAACCTGTCAACAATTGGCCGAACGACTGGTGAAACTACCCAAAGTGGAGCTAGTAAATTACACCGGACTGCCTTTCAACTCATATCATGCATTGAGTAATAGTCAATTTGGTGAACGACCAGGTGCAATGTTTACCTTTAATCTTGCTTCCCGTGAAGCTTGTTTTAGCTTTTTGAATAAATTAAAACTGATAAAACGAGCTACCAATTTGTTCGATAACAAAACATTAGCTATTCATCCAGCAAGTACCATTTTTGGAACTTTTACCGAAGCACTTCGTAGAGATATGCATGTTTCCGACAAAACCATTCGTATTTCAGTGGGATTGGAAGATGTGGAAGATTTGTTTCGTGATTTGAATCAGGCAATTTCGTTGGAATAAATTTGGCATTATAATTAATGAGTCGTCCCGCTGAGTCTTACTTTTTAGCTAAAAGTAAGTCACAACGGGACGACTCTTTGTATGCTGGAACCAAAGTGAGAAATCAATCCAAAACAAAAATGACTTCCATTATCACCTGAACAAAAAAAATATATTTTTTATGACGGATTAAAAACCCTATGTGCTTTGCTCAATATTTTTAGGGTCTATACTGTTTTTATTCAGGGTTTACAATGTTGAATAATAGCATATTATGCAATAATTTTACATCCGTAATTTCATCTGTGAATATACAAAAATACGTATCAAAAACTAAAAATACTAGTAGAGTTTATCACAGTAAAATAAAGCTTATGGTACTGAATTGAAATTTAAATTATTATGAAAATGATATGAAAAAATCATACAAACAAAAAAAATGACATGAATCAGTGTAAAATTATCATAGTAGACGACCATTTATTATTCCGTGAAGGAATGAAGCTCCTAATTGAGGATGAAGGAATGGGACAAGTAATAGCTGAAGCCGACAACGGTGAGGTATTTCTTAATCTTCTTGATAAATTTGAACCTGATTTGGTATTGATGGACATTGAAATGCCAATTATGAATGGGCTGGAAGCTACAATAAAGGCAAAAGCTAAAAGACCAGATATAAAAATATTAATAATAACAATGCTTGGCGAAAATGAAAATTATACCGATTTGATAAATGCAGGAGCATTGGGATTTATTCTTAAATCAGCTAATAAAGAAGAACTTAACAGAGCAATATCAATGGTAATGAATGGTGAATGCTATTTTTCGAACAATCTTTTGCGACAAATCATTTACAATCGAGCTAAAACAAACAACGGAAATGAAAATTTAAAAATGCGTAATGAAGAATTCTCTGAGAGAGAATTAGAAGTAATGCAATACTTCTGTGAAGGCTTAACAACCAATGAAATAGCATTAAAAATATTTAGAAGTATTAAAACTGTTGAGGCATATAGGTCAAAATTACTTGAAAAAACCAGAACCAAAAATACCATAAATTTGGTACTGTATGCAATTAAAAACAAACTAGTTGAAATCTAACTTTCGTATTTAGAATAGAAAAAGACAAGAAAACAGAAAGTAACTCTATTTATTCATACAACCACACATTTTTATTAACATATTCACTATCAGTCAGTTGCTGAAGTATAAATGCAGCCACATTGGTACGAGATATACTTGGGCTCCCTTTCAATTTTGTTGCTTCACTGCCATGCGTTAGAATTTCGGATATTAAATCGTCATTCAAACCTCCAGGGCGAACCACTGTCCATTGCAATTTGCTTTTGGCAATACGTTTTTCGTTCGCTGTATGGTCTGCAAGAGGAACCCTAAGGAATATGTCAGCAATTAATATCCGAAGTGGCAAAGGCATAAACCATCTACTGTCACCAGCTCCAATGCTTGAAAGATAAATCATTCGATTTACGCCTTCTTGTTCCATTATTGTTACAATATTATCAATTCCTTTGATGATTTCAGGGGAATGTTTAGTAAGTGAGCCTCCACCAAGAGTCGAAATACAAGCATCTGAACCAGCAATAGCTTCCTTCAATTTTTCTAAGTTATCCAATTGTCCAACTACTTTCGTTAAGTTCGGGTGCGCCAGAGTTAATGATCTTGACCTGCGAATATATGCAATTACTTGATAGCCTTTTGATAATGCATATTCAACTAAAAGCAAACCTGTTCTACCACTTGCTCCAAAAATTACGATTTTCATTTTGCTGTAATATTAATGAATGTTTCTTATTATATTTTTGTTGCCACTAAAATAAACTGCTCATAATCCGTCACAACACCTTCTGTACGTTCTCGACTGAGCACATTGTAAGTTTCACTGTTAATCACTTCAAATCCAGCTTGTTTAAACTGCTCCGACAGAATATCGGTGTCGAATCCACGATGTGGAATGGGTTCAAAACGGTGAAAGGAGCCATTTTCAGTTCTCAAATCACCGATAACTACGGTTGCACCTGGATTTGTTATTGTGGCCAAATGTTGCAAAGTTTTATCAATATCAGGAACGTGATGCAACGCCATACACGAAAAAATCAAATCAATATCTTTGCGTGTGTAATCGTACACTTCACCATGTATTATTTCTGCTTTACTATGTTCATTAAGCTTAAGTTTCAAAACATCCAACATGGCAGCCGAAGTGTCTTCAAAAACCACAGCATCCACTAAATGAGCTATTTGCATTCCAACCAAACCAGTACCCGCTCCTATCTCCAACGCTTTCCAACTTGCGTTCGGTTTAATCTTTTGCAGCATTGCATCTACAAATATTTCAGTCATTTTGGTTTTTTCAGGGCTATCCCATTCGGCTGCACGGTGTGCAAAATTATCGTTCATGTTGTAATCTTTTGAATTTCTTATCTAAAACGAAATAACAACTGTTTTTGTTCACAAATATAACGGCATTACATTTTAGAACAAAGAAAAATCAATATGTTGTATATTCATTCAGAAAAATGTACTTTTGTAAAATAATTGTCAAAAATAGCATTCAAAATTCATATTGCAAAACTTTTATTGTTAACACCTTGATTTTACACATAAATATAATGAAAACACTACTAAAAACGAGTATTATGGCCATAGCCGTTGTAACTGCATCGTGCAGCCCGAAAGAAGAAACACCAATAATAGGAAAACAAACACCGAAAATTGAGAATGGGCGCATGACTCCCGAAGTTCTTTGGTCGTTCGGTCGCGTAGCAGGAATGCAGGTTTCGCCAAATGGACAAAGAGTTTTGTACAGCGTATCCTATTATAGCATACCCGAAAACAAAGGCAATTCGGAAATATTTGTTATGAATGCAGATGGAAGTGACAAAAAACAAATTACGAAAACAGCTACTCGCGAAGCTTCCGCAAAATGGATGAATGATAATAAAACAATTGCATTTTTATCTTCAGAAACTGGAAAAATGCAGTTGTGGAAAATGAAAGCCGATGGAAGCGATCGTACACAAATTACAAACCGCGAAGAAGGCATAAATGACTTTTCATTTTCTCCAGATGAAACAAAATTGCTTTTTGTGGCTGATGTAAAGTACGGTGAACGCACTGTGGACAAATATCCCGACCTACCAAAAGCAAGTGGTGTGATAGTGAACGACCTGATGTACAAACATTGGGATGAATGGGTACAAACAGTTCCGCATCCTTTTGTGGCGGATTTTAAAGATGGAAAAGTTGAGAATGAGATTGATGTGTTGAAGGGTGAACCTTATGAAAGTCCGATGAAACCTTTTGGGGGTATTGAGCAACTGGCTTGGAGTCCGAACGGAAAAACTGTGGCTTACACTTGTCGCAAGAAAACGGGTAAGGAATATGCACTTTCAACCAATTCGGACATTTATTTTTATAATTTAGAAAGAAAAAAGACTGAGAATAAAACAATTGGCATGATGGGGTACGACCAAAATCCAGTTTTTTCTCCTGATGGAAACTGGTTGGCTTGGGAAAGTATGAAACGTGACGGATATGAAGCAGATAAAAATCGGTTGTTTTTGATGGACTTGAAGACAGGTGAAAAGAAGGAACTTTCAGCCAATTTTGACCAAAACTCAACAGGCTTAAGTTGGACTGCCGATAGTAAATCAATCTATTTTGTGAGTTGCTGGCATGCATTAACCCAAATTTATTGTGCTGATATTGTGAATAATACAATTAAGCAAATCACCAAAGGTGTGCATGATTATTCGGCTGTAACTCATACGAACGGAAAAATATTTGGAGTAAAACACTCCATGAGCAAACCAGATGAAATTTATGCCATTGACCCAAAAAGTGGAAAAGAAACCGAACTTTCCTTTGAAAACAAAGAGATTTTGGTACAACTGAAAATGGGGAAAGTAGAGGAGCGCTGGATTACCACCACCGACAACAAGCAAATGTTGACTTGGGTAGTTTATCCACCAAATTTTGACCCGAAAAAGAAATATCCAACCTTGCTTTTCTGCGAAGGAGGACCACAATCAACTGTAAGTCAGTTCTGGTCATACCGTTGGAATCTACAATTGATGGCTGCCAACGATTATATTATTGTTGCTCCCAATCGCCGTGGCTTGCCAAGTTTTGGCATGGAATGGTTGGAACAAATTAGCGGTGATTATGGTGGACAAAACATGCTGGATTATTTTTCGGCAATTGATGCTTTGGCAAAAGAACCTTACGTAAATAAAGACAAATTGGGCTGTGTGGGTGCAAGTTACGGTGGATTTTCGGTTTATTGGCTGGCTGGTCATCACAACAAACGCTTCAAAGCTTTCCTTGCTCACGACGGCATGTTCAACCTACCTCAACAATACTTGGAAACCGAGGAAATGTGGTTTGTAAACTGGGATTTGGGTGGTGCATATTGGGACAAAAACAACGCTATTGCGCAAAAATCTTTCGCTAACTCTCCGCATTTATTTGTTGACAAATGGGATACACCGATATTGGTTATTCATGGAGAAAAAGATTATCGCATCCTGGCTTCACAAGGTATGGCAGCTTTCAATGCAGCTGTTTTACGTGGCGTACCTGCAGAAATGTTGATTTTTCCTGACGAAAACCATTGGGTATTGCAACCTCAAAATGGCATACTTTAGCAACGTACTTTTTATTCTTGGTTGGATAAATGGTTGAAATAATTCACAGATAATCAATTTTCTTTTACTACTAAAATAGCCCATTTTGAAACACTTCATAATGGGCTATTTTTCAAATAATTATCTCAATTCTATATCTCGATTATAGACAAACAGTTATATGGAGAAAAATCATACCATCACTATATATGGTATAATTTTTGATATGTTTTGAATAATATCCTAAAGGGATTCAACTCTTTAGTGTTCAAAATTAAGATTCCATCATGATTGGAAATAATGTTGAATATATACGATTAGAACAATAATATGAACATAAGCAATTAGAATTATGAAAGCAAACTATTTATTTCCATTTTTACTTTTTGTACTAATTTCTTGTAAAACAGAAACGCCAAGCATTAGCCAAAAAATATTGTTTGAAAAACATTATACCAATTATGCTTGGAGTTATCAGAATAATGGATATCTAATTGATTCACTGGGAAATGTAAAGGCTTTTAAT
>JBAXAD010000236.1:0-5683 GCA_037142715.1 Paludibacter sp.
CCGTTACGGTATAGGTCAGTTTTGACTTGACGCTACCCGTTTTATACTGATTAGTTTTATTCACCACCACTACCAATGCGCCGTCTTTTCGTGTGAAATGTGTAACGGAATTGGTAATTACCCGAGCCGAATCCAATCCTTGCTGCTTCCAGTCTTTCGCCAGCCAGTTGCCAAAACTTCTGTCGTTATCAACCGGTGCGCGGAAAGCCTGAACGTTGGGTTGGGACGTAAAATCTTTTGCTCTGGCCAGTATTTCTTTGTCATTATACATCAGTGAAGTCAAACTGCCATCTTTGGCATTCCAGGTAGCCGAGAACCCTTTTCCATTCACTTTTAATTCATTGTTAGCATCAATAACAGACAAATTTCCTTTGTTGACAAGCTCCGCAGCAGCCAATTTTCCTTCTTGCAACGCAAATTGTTCGTATGCTATTTCATGTCCTACTTTTGCCCAATCGCAGGTATTGCGAAGCACAAAAGATATTTTCAGTCGCACGTCACCGCCAGGGATTTTCATTCCCGCAACAGGCGATGCAATCAAAATCGTGTCGCCCGGATGCACGTCGGGCAAGGTAATCTCGCCTTTGCGGACTGTTTTTCCATCCGCAGCCATTGTCCAAAAACAGCGATACGCATCGAAATTGATGTGATTGTTGCGGTTGATTATTTGCAAAACCTCTTTCTGCAAATAGAATGCAACGGGTTGATACACTTTTTTTACCTCCCAGTATTTGGGCGTTGTTTCCCTGTCGCTGGCCACAATGCCTTTGATGCAAAAGGTTTTCAGGTTGGGAACGTCACCGAAATCGCCACCATAGGCCACCTGCGTTTTTCCGTTGGGCAATGTTTTGTAAATGCCCTCGTCGGCCCATTCCCAAATGAAGCCACCCAACAACCGTTTATTAGAATACATTTCGTCCCAATATTCCTGCAAATTTCCCAACGCATTGCCCATGGCGTGCGCATATTCACTGGTCATGATGGGGCGCGTGTCATTTTTGCGCTGCGCAATGTCAAGCAACCGTTCCCAGCGCGCATTTTCGGGACGTTCGGCATCGCTGCCCTCCGTTTTGGGGTTGAGATATTCCTGTTTCACACGCGGATAAAAGCGACTAATAACGTCTACCGTTGAAGGGTCGGGTTGACCGTTTATTCCTTGCGCACCTTCGTAATGAATGGGACGCGAGGGGTCAAAATCTTTCAGCCAAGCTGCATTGGCCGCAAAGTTGGGGCCATAACCGGCTTCATTCCCGAGGCTCCACATTATCACCGACGGATAATTTTTGTCGCGCTCGGCCAGTCGAATGGTTCTATCCATGAACGCCGCAGCCCAACCGGGGTCAGAAGCCAGCGCTCCCCGTAACCCGTGTTCCTCGATATCTGCCTCGTCCATCACGTACATTCCAAGCGAATCGCAGAGTTCGTACCAACGGCTTACATTGGGATAATGGCAGGTCCGCACGGCGTTGATATTGGCCTGTTTCATGAGTATGATGTCTTGCAACATGCGTTCTTCGGTCATCACTTTCCCCAGCCGTGGATCATGTTCGTGACGGTTTACGCCACGCAATCGAATGGGATTTCCATTGATGAGCATCTGTCCGTTGGCAATTTCTACCGACCGAAATCCGATGCGTTGACGGACGCGTTCCACCACTTTGCCGGTGCTATCTTCCAATGTTATCAGCAAAGTATAAAGGTTTGGCGTTTCGGCCGTCCACTTGGCAGGGTTAGAAACTTGCGCTTTCAGTCTGCCCGTTTTGCGCGGCCCACGTTGCGGATTCCACTCGTTCATCAACGCCGCCTTATGCTCGAGATTCAGAATGGCAGCCGCATCAGCCGTTACATTTACCATGTTTTCTATCGTGGCTCTCACCTTGTAACCCTTGCCCGTTTCGCCACCAAACACCGACAGTTTTGGGTCAATTTCCAACGAAGCATTTTGATAATCTTTGTCGAGCAAAGTGCGCACGGTCAAATCTGCCAACCGGATATTGGGCGTATGAAACAGCGTCACATTGCGATGAATGCCTGCAAAACGCCACATGTCCTGGTCTTCGAGGTACGATCCGTCGCAGTATTTGTACACTTCCACGGCCAGTTGATTTGCCCCGTCGGTGTTGAGATATTTGCTGATATTAAACTCGCTCGGCTCCATGCTTCCCTGACTGTAACCGACGCGCACGCCATTGACCCAGACATAAAAAGCACTGATTACGCCATCGAAACGCAGGAAAGTCTGACCGTCCGATTTCCAGGCTGCAGGCAACGAAAACGACCGCCGATATTGCCCCACCGGATTGCGTTCGCGGTAAGTGGTGTAGCTTTCTTTGGGCGTGCCCATAACCCGTGGCGGGTCAATTTTGAACGAATAACCCGACGAAACATAGATGGGAGTGCCGTATCCGTTCACTTCCCAATTGGCAGGAACGGGAAAGTTTTTCCAACTGGAATCATCAAACTGAGGGTTGAAAAAATCAGGAATCCGAGCGTCGGGCGTAGGTGTCCAGCGGAATTTCCAGCTGCCGTTCAAGCTCATGCTTCGATCGCCAACAGCATTTCCAAAGCCGATAAATGCGCCCCGGGCTGGTTCACGATTGATTTGTAATATGTGGTTGTTTTCCCAATCGGCTTGTTGCGCACCGATTGACAAAGTTATGAGTATATATAAGGTAAAAATCAGGATTCGTCTCATGAATAGGTTGGTATAAAACAACATGAAAGAGACGAGAAATGGCGGGGAATGTACTCAAATGCGGGGGGAACTTATTAGTGGTAGTTTCATAGTCGGAGTGCGACTCAAAGTCGCGCCCCGACTATGAAACAAAGAATAGAACGCAGATTTACGCTGATGAAGCAGATTAAAAAACGGATTAGAAAAATGCAAGCATTTTTGATTTCGCTCCTAAAGTAGTTTTACTATCCGTTTTTACTTATCAACCACTGTCAGGGTTTTTCGACCAAAGGCTATCTGAAAACATGGTTTTTTTTATGTAAAAGCCCACTCATTCTACAAATTTCAATTTTAGAAAAATACTTTTAAATATAAATGGGTGTTTCTTTAATAAATTAAAAATTAGTTAGTATATTTGTCGCTCATTTACAAACAAAAATAAAAATAAACGATTTGGCAAGCGTGTCATTGATAAAAATTAGTCATAAGTGATAGTATGACTCCAAGTCATGCTATCACTAGAAGCCAAAAAGTTCCGTTGGAGCTGCTACAATTCGTAGAACCTTCAACAGACCTCCGTTGGTTAAACTACGAATCGTAGAACCTTCAGCGGAACACCGTTGGACCATCTACGATTTGTAGAACCTTCACAGGACATCCGTTGGACCCTCTACGAATCGTAGAACCTTCACGGGACATCATTTGGACAATCTACGAATCGTAGAAACACCAACTGACCACACAGGGGCTTCAAAGGCATTATTAACCAGAAATTTTTTCTATTATTCATTTATAAAATCAACTGTTTCTTATGAACAACTATTCTTTTTCAGTGTTGAGCGTCAATAATTTGTCCATCAACAATCTTTTCGCTCTCAGCAAATCGTCTTACGACATTGCCATCCCAGTACGTACCGAAATTGGAGGAATTCCAAACGCAGTATTGACCGAAGGCATTACCGACAATGAAAATTTGGGGCAACAAATCAACAAAAATCAGAAAAGCGGACTCACCGATGCGATGAAACCGTTGGACAAAGAACGCGATGACTTGCAGGCAGAAATCAACCGCACGGTAACGTTTCACGGCAAAAGCACAGATGCTGCCAAAAAAGCCGCAGCGCAAACGCTCAAATTATTCCTTACTCCGTATTGGAATGCAGCTTCATTGCCGCTGAACACCCAAACGGGAGTAATCACGGAAATGATAGTGAAATACAAAGCCAATGCCGCCCTTGTGGCAGCAGCCGTAACCACAGGATTGGACGGAACTTTCACCACATTATCAGCCAAAAACACAGAGTTCGAAACCGTTTACTTAACCCGCAACGACGAAGTGTCGGCACGCGAAGTATCGGGCAGCTCCCTCAAACCGGCAGCCATTGCAAGCTACATCCAGTTTTGCACCGCATTGGAACAAGCCGCCAACTATACCCCCAACGATGCCATCATCACCCTGTTCAATAACATGGACACGCTGCGCAAAAAATATCATGCGCTGGGCGGAGGTGCAAAAGATGCGCCTGTGGAAGGTTCACCTGCAAAATAGCTTGGATATTGAAGCCTTCACTTTGAGTGAAGGCTTCAATAAAATTCCCTAGGGTTAAAGTCACACAAGAATTATATTCACACAAGGATTTAAGTCGCTCGGGGATTTAAGTCGCTCGGGGGACAAGCGGTTTCCCAACCGCTTAAAATAAAAAGAGATTTAAGCGACAGGGATGTCGCTTGTCCCTTGTAAACCATAAAACAATTATAAACAAATCAAAAAAACATTATAACATGAAACAACTAATTTCAATAGCATTATTTTTATCAATAACTTATTCTGCAAATAGTCAATCAGCAGATTTCTTTTATCAGAAAGGAAATGGTGAATATGATTTAACAAAAGATTATAAAGCTGCAATTATCGACTATACTAAAGCAATAAAAATCAATCCTAAGTTTGTAGATGCATACTATCATAGAGGAGAAGCTAAAAAAAAACTCAATGATAATATTGGTGCAATTGCTGATTATACTAGTGCAATTTTACTTAATCCAAAACACTTATACTCATATTCAGCTAGAGCAAGATCCAAAATGAACATCAATGAATTTAAGGGAGCAATTATGGATTACAGAAAAGCAAAAGAAATAAATCCAAATGATATCTATAATTATTTCTTTATTGCAGAAGCAAAAGATAGTCTTAAAGATTATTTAGGAGCTATTGATCAGTTCAGCAAAGTTCTTGAAATAGAACCAAACAATGCAGATGCATATTGTGGTATAGGAGATTTAAAAACAAAATTACAAGACTATTCAGGTGCTTTTGCTGCATATAGAATGTCTATCCAAATTGAACCAAATACAGTTCAAGCATATTATTCAATGGCAACTACAAAATTTAAACTTGAAGATTATAGAGGTGCAATTGAAGATTATTCAAAAACAATTGATCTTAATCCACAGCTTGCGGAGAGTTTCTATTTCCGAGGACTTGCAAAAATTAAATTAGAACAAAAAGAAAATGGATGTATGGATTTAAGTAAAGCTGGTGAGTTTGGATATAAGTCTGCTTATGAAAGTATAAGATTAAATTGTAAATAAAAAATAACTATACTTTATTTTTCAGCATTAATGGCAAGCAAATACAAACCCTAAAATCAGAAGGTGAACGCATGGTTCTCCCTGCACAGCGAGATGCGGTTTATCTTGTAAAAACTGCGGGTAGAACTTTTAAAGTGAT
Source organism: Paludibacter sp. (assembly GCA_037142715.1). Lineage (GTDB taxonomy): Bacteria > Bacteroidota > Bacteroidia > Bacteroidales > Paludibacteraceae > Paludibacter. The sequence continues at coordinate 5,409 of JBAXAD010000236.1, forward strand.
ATTGTAGTGCATCCGCTCTCCACGATAGCCATCGGGACGCTTTTTGCGGTTTGTCGGATGAAATGACGGCACTATTAAAAACCCATCAACGCGTCAAACCGTAAAAAAACGGTTGGACGCTACGAAAAATCCATGCACAGCGCGATGCGGTGTATTTGGTAAAAACTGCGGGTAGAACTTTTAAGGTAATATGTAGCATGTGGCTTCCGCTCAACCGCTTTTTTTGCGGTTTGTCGGATGAAATGACGGCACTATTAAAAACCCATCAACGCGTC
>JBAXAD010000237.1:0-5673 GCA_037142715.1 Paludibacter sp.
CACATTTTAACCTAAACCTTAACTATGAAAAATTTATCTGTTTGTTTACTTTGCAAAAGTCATAATAATTTTTCAATTCTGCAAATTATTTATTATATATTTTATTGATAAAACACTTAGTGTTATTTGTACTCTCTAAATATCCTGTCTATTTTGCTGTAAATCAATAGAATAATCAACGAATTACATTAAAGTTAAATAATGCTAAAATAAAAATCTTTCATAATTAAATTATAAAATGTACCTTTGTGCAATAAAAATCAACGGAAAAATAATGATAACAGAAGAACAAACAGTTCCTTCAACGGACTTTAAATCCGCTTTGAACGACAAAAAACTCTTTATAGAGACTTACGGCTGCCAAATGAACGTGGCCGATAGCGAAGTAGTGGCATCAATTATGGAGATGGATGGCTTTGCATTGACTGAAAATATTGCAGAAGCAGATGCTATTTTTATAAATACATGTTCGGTGCGCGATAATGCTGAACAGAAGGTTATTAATCGACTAAAATCTTTTGGGGCATTAAAGCGTAAAAACAAGAAGCTTATCGTGGGTGTGATTGGCTGTATGGCTGAGCGCGTAAAAGAAGAACTTATCAATGACCATGGTGTGAATATCGTTGTTGGGCCAGATGCATATTTGGATATTCCGAATTTGATTGGAATCGTAGAAAGTGGCAACAAAGCCATCAATGTAGAATTATCGACCACTGAAACTTACAGTGAGATTTTACCAACTCGCATTGGCAAATCCATTTCTGGTTTTATCTCAATAACTCGTGGTTGCAATAACTTTTGTACTTATTGTATTGTACCTTACACTCGCGGAATGGAACGCAGCCGGGACGTAAATAGCATCTTGAACGAACTCAAGGATTTACAGTCCAAAGGTTATAAAGAAGTGACTTTACTCGGTCAAAATGTGAATTCATACAAAATTGAAAACGAGGATGAATCATTGATAGAATTCCCTGATTTATTGAGAATTGTGGCCGAAGCAGCTCCCGAAATTCGATTCCGTTTTTCAACGCCACATCCCAAAGATATGTGCGACCGCATGCTCGAAACAATTGCAAAATACCCAAATCTTTGCAAGTCCATTCACCTACCAGTACAGTCGGGCAGCAATAATGTGCTTAAACTGATGAAAAGGAATTATACCCGCGAATGGTATTTGGAACGTGTGGCAGCTATTCATAGAATAATTCCAGAAGCTTCAATCAGCACAGATGTATTTTGTGGATTTCATAATGAGACGGAAGAAGACCATCAGCAAACGCTGGCTTTATTGCGTGAAGTGAAATTTGATTTGGCCTATATGTTCAAATACTCAGAGCGACCAGGAACTTTTGCGGCCAAACGGTTACCCGACAATGTACCAGAGGAAGAAAAATTGCGTCGACTTGCAGAAATCATTGAAGTACAACGTGAAATCACCCATCAAGGTAATAAAAGAGACATTGGAAATACATTTGAAGTAATGGTAGAAGGTTTCTCTAAAAAATCGAAAGAACAGCTTTTTGGTAGAACCTCACAAAATAAAGTGGTGATTTTTCCAAGAATTGGTCGACAAATTGGTGAAACAATTCAGGTTAGAATTTTAAGCGCTTCATCTGCGGCACTTATTGGTGAAGTAGTGGAATAATTTCGGGTTTGAAGATTTGAAGATTTGAAGATTTGAAAATTTGAGAATTTGAAGATTAATCAAACTAATCATTTATTATTCAAATCATTATATCACACACTTTAAAAAATGCAAGCAATTAAAGAAATTTTTCCGTAATCATTTGCATTATCAAAATCAAATCATTACTTTTGTGGGAAATTTTACAAGCGCTTTAAAATACATTAAAACGCACATTTACAGCACTTTTATAAATTTCGAATGATGATTTGTCTCTGAAATTTCTGCAAAAAGTAAAAAACTAATAGTCTTTATTATAAATGTACGAGAACACGAAACACGGAACTCGAAACACGAAACATCAATTTTTTTTATATTTTCAAACTAAAACAAAAATCTATGTGGTTAATTGATTCCTCTATTGGGCGAAAGCTTATTATGAGTATCTCGGGAACTTTTCTCGTGTTGTTTTTACTTTTTCATAGTTGTATGAACATCGTAGTGATTATTTCACCCGAAGGTTACAATGCAATTTGTGAATTTTTGGGTGCTAACTGGTATGCAATTTTAGGTACAGGTGCTCTGGCAGCCGGTTTTGTAATTCATATTTTGTATGCTTTATTTCTGTCGTATCAGAATATGCGTGCTCGTGGAGGACAAAGTTATGCAGTAACCAATAATCAAAAAGGCATTAGCTGGTCATCTCAAAACATGTTAATACTGGGTGCTGTCATTTTGGGTTTCTTGGCTTTACACATGTATAACTTTTGGTACAAAATGCAATTTGTAGAACTTACTGGCACAGGTGACATTAAAAACGCTGCTAATGGAGCATTGCATGTAAAAGAATTGTTCAGTCAATGGGGTTACTCAGTAGTTTACATTGTGTGGTTATCAGCACTTTGGTTTCACTTAACTCATGGTGTTTGGAGCGCAATGCAATCTTTGGGTTTAAACAACAAAACTTGGTTACCACGTGTAAAAGCAATAGCAAATGTCGTTTCAAGCATTGTCATCTTGATGTTTATGTCTATTCCAATTTATTACTTATTCTGTTGCGGTTCATGCTGCTAAATTATAAATTCCTAAAAATCAGAAATTAAATTATGGCAAAGAAAGTAGAATCTACTACGGTAGAAGCAACAAAAATAGATGCTAAAATTCCTGCGGGACCGTTAGCCGAAAAATGGAGTAATTATAAAGCGCACCAAAAACTGGTAAATCCTTCTAACAAACGTCGCCTGGACATTATTGTGGTAGGAACAGGATTGGCTGGAGCCTCTGCAGCTGCCTCGATGGCTGAATTGGGATTCAACGTGTTGAACTTTTGTATTCAAGATTCTCCACGTCGTGCGCATTCAATTGCAGCACAAGGAGGTATCAATGCAGCAAAAAATTATCAAAATGATGGTGACTCTGTTTACCGTCTTTTCTACGATACTATTAAAGGTGGTGATTACCGTGCCCGTGAAGCCAACGTGTATCGTTTGGCCGAAGTATCAAACGGAATTATTGACCAATGTGTGGCGCAAGGTGTTCCTTTTGCCCGCGAATATGGTGGCTTGTTGGACAACCGTTCGTTTGGTGGAGCACAAGTTTCACGTACTTTTTATGCTAAAGGACAAACAGGTCAACAATTGTTGTTGGGAGCATATTCTGCTTTGAGTCGTCAGATTGGAAAAGGTACAGTAAAATTGTATTCTCGCTACGAAATGCTTGATGTAGTGGTAATTGATGGCCGCGCTCGTGGTATCATTGCTCGCAACTTGGTAACTGGAAAAATTGAGCGTTTCTTTGCTCATGCAGTGGTTGTAGGTTCTGGTGGTTACGGAAATGCATTTTTCCTTTCCACTAACGCAATGACTTCCAATGCTTCAGCAGCCATTCAAATGTATAAAAAAGGAGCTTATTTCGCAAATCCTGCTTATGCTCAAATTCACCCAACTTGTATTCCTGTTCATGGCGAATTCCAATCGAAACTGACTTTAATGTCTGAATCATTGCGTAATGACGGCCGTATTTGGGTACCAAAAAAGAAAGAAGATGCTGAAGCTATCCGTGCTGGAAAGAAAAAAGCAACAGATTTAAGCGAAGACGAACGCGATTATTATTTGGAGCGTCGTTATCCTGCTTTCGGAAATTTGGTTCCTCGTGACGTGGCTTCTCGTGCTGCCAAAGAACGTTGCGATGCTGGATTTGGTGTTGGTAATACTGGTTTGGCTGTTTATTTGGATTTTGCTGAATCTATCAAACGTTTGGGCGAAGATGTAGTTCGTGCTCGTTACGGTAACTTGTTCCAGATGTACGAAAAAATCGTTGACGATAATCCATACAATACACCGATGATGATTTATCCTGCTATTCACTACACAATGGGTGGTGTTTGGGTGGATTATGAACTTCAAACTTCGGTAAAAGGCTTGTTCTGTATTGGTGAAGCCAATTTCTCTGACCACGGTGCTAACCGTCTGGGTGCTTCGGCATTGATGCAAGGTTTGGCTGATGGTTATTTCGTATTGCCTTACACCATTCAAAACTATTTGGCCGATCAAATTCAAGTACCTCGCATGAGTACTGAATTACCTGAATTTGCTCAAGCAGAGAAAGATGTGAATGATAAAATCAAGAAATTATTGTCTATTCAGGGCAAAAAATCTGTTGATTCACTTCATCGCGAATTGGGATTAATCATGTGGGATTTTGTAGGAATGGGTCGTAACAAAGCTGGTTTGGAACTTGCATTGGAAAAAATCAAAGCAGTTCGCAAAGAATTTTGGAGCAATGTATTTATTCCTGGATCAGATGCTGATATGAACTCTGAATTGGAAAAAGCACTTCGTGTGGCCGACTTTATTGAAATTGGCGATTTGATGGCACGTGATGCTTTGATGCGCGAAGAATCATGTGGTGGTCACTTCCGCGAAGAATATCAAACTCCCGAAGGCGAGGCATTGCGTAACGATGAAGATTTCTCGTTTGCATCTTGCTGGAAATTCAACGGCGAAGGTGAGGAACCGATATTGTTGAAAGAAGCTCTTGATTACGAATTCATTCACCGTCAACAAAGAAATTATAAAGCGTAACAAAGTAAACCAATGGAAAAAAATATAAATGTAACGCTAAAAGTTTGGCGTCAAGCTGGCCCAAAAGCCAAAGGCAAATTTGAGACCTATAAATTGGACAATGTTTCTACCGACAGTTCATTCCTCGAAATGATGGATGTACTTAACGAACAACTTATTGGCCAACGCAAAGAACCTATTGCATTTGATCACGACTGTCGCGAAGGAATTTGCGGAATGTGTAGCATGTTCATCAACGGACATCCACACGGTCCAGATGGCGAAATTACGACTTGTCAATTGCACATGCGTGTTTTCAAAAACAATGAAACCATTACTATTGAACCTTGGCGTTCGGCAGCATTCCCTATCATTAAAGATTTGATGGTAGATCGTGGTGCTTTCGACAAAATTATTCAAGCAGGTGGCTACGTAAATGTAAACACAGGCGGTGTTCCTGACGGAAATGCAATTCCAATTTCGAAAGTACATGCTGACGAAGCAATGGATGCTGCCTCATGTATTGGTTGTGGAGCATGTGCGGCAACTTGCAAAAATGGTTCAGCCATGTTATTCGTAGCTGCTAAAGTAAGCCAATTGGCATTGCTACCACAAGGAAAAGTGGAAGCTGCGCACCGTGCAAAAGCGATGGTAGCCAAAATGGACGAACTTGGTTTTGGTAACTGTACCAACACTGGAGCTTGTGAAGCTGAATGCCCTAAAAATGTTTCTATCTCGCATATTGCCCGCTTGAACCGTGAGTTCTTGAGTGCTAAATTTAAGGATTAATGGATTGAAATAAAACTTTAAAAAGAGACCGCTTCGAATACTCGAAGCGGTCTTTTTTTGTATTATCAAGCTACAAATTATAGAAATGAAGAGCCAAATGCATTTAGTTAAATCAAATTGAAACAAGCTCAATTATAGAAATAACAAAAAGAAAATCAACAACATACATCTATTATCTTCATATAGACAATTTTT
>JBAXAD010000238.1:0-5660 GCA_037142715.1 Paludibacter sp.
ATAGCAGATTGGCACTCATCCCTTTCATACTCAAACACAAAAAAGCAAAAAGTAAAGCTAGCGGAACAATAATGGACACAATAACTGTGGTGCGCCATTCAGCCATAAATAGAAAGACAATGACAGTTACCAAAATAATTCCTTCCATCACATTGTGCATCACCGTGTGAGTGGTGAAATCCATCAACACATCCCGATCGTAAAATGTCTCCATTTTCACATCCGAAGGTAGTATATTATCATTCAGGTCTTTAATTTTATCTTTTACCCGAGCTAAAACCTCGTGGGTATTTTCACCCTTTCGCATAATCACAATTCCTTCAACAATATCATCTGCATTATTCAGACCGGCTTGCCCAACCCTTGGCATGGCACCTTCTCGTACTTTAGCAATGTGTTTAACTAGAATCGGATTGCCATTTGCATAGGTAACAATCACATTTTCAATGTCTTCTTTGGACTGAATAAGTCCAATTCCTCTAACTACAAAAGCTTGTCCGTTTTTCTCAATGACATCGCCACCCACATTCCGGTTGCTTTTATTAACAGCATCGTACACGTTAATTGGCGAAATATTATATTCGCTTAACAAATTGGGGTCAATGGCAATTTCGTACACTTTTTGTTGTCCACCAAACACCGTCAAATCAGCTACGCCCGGAATTGACCTTAACTGACGGTCAATTACCCACGTTTGCAACGTAAGTAGTTCCTTCGAGTTTCGTTTGTTGCTTTTGAGAACATACCTAAATATCTCACCTGTTGGTCCGTAAGGTGGCTGAACATCAGGTTCTGCACCATCTGGAAGACTGACACTTCGTAACAGATTATTCACCTGTTGGCGAGCAAAAAAATCTTCCACATCGTCTTCGAAAATGATTTTTACTACCGACAACCCAAACATGGTTACGCTCCGAACGCTGGTTTTCTTTTGCACAGAGTTCATGGCAATTTCGATGGGAGCAGTCACAAACCGTTCCACCTCTTCGGCACTTCGTCCATTCCATTGTGTTACCACAATGATTTGAGTATTAGTTACATCTGGAAATGCTTCAATGGGCATTTGATTAAATGCAATCACTCCGGCAACGATTAATATTGACACCCAAATAAAGGTGAAGTATCTATTTTTTATGGAAAATGCTATGATATTTCTAACAAATTTATTCATTGTTGATTTCTGGATTATTGATTAAATTAATCATTTAAAGCATCGTAAATAAGCAATTGATTATGGTTTACAACTGTTTCGCCCAGTTTTAATCCGCTGGAAATGTAGGTAATACCACCCACTTGCCTAAATGTTTCCACTTTACGAGTTTCAATGTTATAGCGATCTTTATAAATCATCACATAATTATTGCTTTTGTCAAAAATAATAGCTGATGAAGGAATGGCCAACATGGATTCTTTGTTTTCATAACTAATTTTTATCGATGCCTTCATTTCGGGTTTCAAAATAAATCCTGGATTATTTAGCTTAATTCTCACCTTCATCGATTTAGTATCTGTGTCAATGATATTGAAGATTTTATCCACCTTGCCCTTGAATATTTTATCGGGATAACTCAACGTAACAATCTCTGCATCACCGCCAAGCTTCACCTGTTCAATATCCGACTCACTAACATTTGCCATTGCCCATACATCATCAATTTGCGCAATGTCAAAAATATTGTTGGTATGATCGTTTCTCAACAACATATCTTGATTGATTTGTTTTTGCAAAATGAAACCACTTATCGGAGAATGCACTTCGTAAATTGCACCAGGTTTCATACTGTAAATCTTGTAGGTTTCCTCAATCCGCCTGAGCTGTGATTGGGCTTTTTCAAATTCGCTTTTTGCAGCAAAAACTTCTCTTTCCGTATTTAATTTCCCTTCAAATAAATCTTTGGCCACTTTTAAATTGTTGGAAGCTAGCAAAACATCATTTTTTGCGTCATTTAGGTCTTTTTCAAATCCAGCAACTTCAGTACTCCTTATAGTTGCAAGGAGCTCCCCTTTTTTTACATAGTCGCCCAATTCTACGTATACTTTTACCACATTTCCACCCACAACCGGGTAAATTTCAATCAGTTTGTTATTATCCGCTTCTATTTTACCATAGAATTCCATTTCACTTTTCAGCTGCTTTTGTTGTACTTTAGCCAATCTGGTCGTTTTAAGCATGGTGTCGCTCAATACAAACGTTTTCTTTTCTGTATCACTGCTTGCGGTTTTGTCTTTGCACGAAAGGAGTATAACCAGCACTCCGGCAATAATTGCTTTCTTTTTTAGGTTCATTTTTTAGAATATTGTTGAGGATGTATAATAGTTAATATTTTCGCAGGAATTCACCAACTGCTTTCCGAGTTGATTATATTGTAGTATTGATTGGGTGTAACTTTCCAAGAAATCAGTAAACTCGATCAATGAAACATTTCCATGTTTGAAATTCATAAACATTGATTCTGAAACACTTTTGAAGTTTTGCATGGTTTCAGTATTGATAAGTTTAGAATTCTCAATTGATTCTTTCCAGTTTTTTTTTGCCAATACCACGTCCTGCATCACTTTGTTTTTCAAATAATCTTTGCTTACTTTTGATGCTTTCATTTGTGCATCTGCTGCTTTGATATTTCCTTGATTTCTATTCCACAATTCTAGCGGAATGCCCAGCGAAACGGTCAATGCATTCGGGAATGCACCTGCTCGTTGCGAATAATTTGCTCCCACAGTTATGTCGGGAACCACCAACGATTTTTGCCATTTTAGATTCCATGCGTTGGCTTCTACTTGTTTTTCTGCAATTTGATAATCGGGGCGGTTGCTTATCGCAGACTGATACATGGAATCAATGGCTGGTAGCTTATTTGCGCTGTAAATTGAAAGTTCTTTTGTTTCTGGTTGAACTTTAATTGTCTCTTTCCCAATTAGTAACGTGAGATTGGATTGGTTTTCAGTGATATTTTTAAACAACTCTGATTTTTTAGACCTAAAATCTAAATACAAGGATTTTAATCGAACCAGGTCTTTCATGGCGATATTGCCTTTACTCACTTGCTTATCATATTCTTGAATCAGTAAATTGAGGCTTTCCATTTGATTTACAATGGCTTGGTACGAAAGATTGTCGTAGTAAATGGCAAAGTAACTTTCGCGAAGTTGCAATTTTAAATTGCGCAATAAATCCGTAAATTCCAGTTGTGCAATGGTGGCATTGGTGCGTGCCAGCTCAATTTCATTGTGCTTTTTGCCTCCCAAATGAATAAGTTGCTCCAGCCCAAATGATTTATCACCATCGCTACCAATATCGAAAAACTTATTTCCGTCTGGATTATACGCATTGAACTCGAACGACAATGATGGGTTTTCCCATAAACGAGCCTGAATAACAGATGCTTGAGCTGCTTCTACATTGAATTTGGCAGCCAATAAGTTCAAATTGTTACTAATAAATAAATGTTCGCAATTGACCAACGAAAATACGGAATCGTTTTGGGCAAAGGATGTTAATGAAGGGAGTAAAAGGAGAATAAAAAGCCATTTTTTCATTTGATGCATATTTTTGTTTCGTACAAAGATATGTTCAGCACCTTAAAATGACCTTAAAAGCAGGCTTAAAATAAAATTAAAATTTGAATATCACTATAAATCTATTCTGATTTTCAGCGCTTATTTCATATTTAATTTCAGCTTGATGGTAAAATAATATACGTTCTACAATGCGAAGTCCCAGGCCGGTTCCTTCTGTTTTTCGTGCATTTTCACCTCTCGAAAATGCTTTGAAAATATGTTCTTGCTCTTTTATGGAGATGGTAGAACCAGCATTCATAAATTCCACCTGAATTGATAAATCAGATTGAATCAGCTGTATATCAACTTGTTTTGTTTCTGAATACAAATATGCATTTTTCAATAAATTCAAGAAAACAATTTTCAGGAGTTTTGCATCTCCTTTAAGCTCAATATTATCCTCATTTTCGGATTTATTTTCGAAATTGAACCGGATATGAAAATCAGGATAACTTTTCATAATGGTTTGCATTGCTTCAAAAATCACCTCATCAATTCTGCAAAGGGGCATAAAGTCACGATGATCATACTCTTCTATTTTGGAAAGCAAAAGCAATGATGAAATGATATCCGTCATTTGGTTGGCATCTTCAAGTAGACTAGATAGATAGCGGTTTGTAGCATCCGAATGCTTTTCGAGATTTTGTAAATTTTGTAATTGCATCAGCACCCGAGATACCGGAGTTCTGAGCTCGTGAGAGGCATTGTAGGTAAATTCCTTTTGATTTTTATAAGCCACATCCAAGCGATCCATCATCAAGTTGAAAGAGTTGGAAAGGGCATCAATTTCATCGTTTTTGTTGCGGTCTTTCAGCCTGAAATGCAGTTGTTTATCGTTGATTTCAGAAATCTTGTCTTTGAGCTCGTCCAACACGGCAAAACTCCGTTTACTCACATAATATGACAATAGCCAAACCGACAAAATGCCAAAACAAAATGCCAAAAAGAAAGCATATTCTAGAAATTGCAACTGTCTATTTCCATATTTATCTTCGGCAGCTACAAAAGCATAAAAATTTCGACCATTCGATTTCAGATAAATACCTACCACATCATACTCGCCATCCTGCCGAATTAGACTTTTGTGGTTTTTTAAATAATCAAAATCGCTCAGTTTCCATTTTACCACCGCATCATCAATACTGGTATAAATTAATTGCTTTTTGTCATTAAAAATAACTACTTTTTCATTGTAAAGTTTATTGATGGAGTATTGATCGAAATGATACAAAATTTGTTTGTCAACATTCTGTAAATCAACCAATAAATTAACAGAAGTACTTGCCTTTTCTTCCAGTCGAAGTTGAAATTCTTCTTTTCGGAACTTAGAAAACAACGAAAATAACACTAACAGCACTATCCCCAATATGATGGAGAATAATATGCTGAAATACAGTGCAAAACGTTGTTTTAGATTCATTATTCCGCTTTTAAATAATAGCCAAATCCTGGACGAGTATGTATGAGCTTCTGTTCAAAATCTTTGTCAATTTTCTTTCGTATAAAATTGATATACACCTCTATAGTGTTTGTTCCTGTTTCAAAATTAATATCCCATACTTTTTCTGAAATTGTGGTTTTTGAAACTGGTCTGCCCTTGGCTTGTGCCAAAAGAAGTAGTAGCTGATATTCTTTTGGTGACAGAATGATTTCATTTCCGCAACGTGTTACCTTCATTTCCGATTCGTTTATTTGCAAATCTTCAATTTCAAAAATAATATCGGTTTTTTGAGGTTTGGTGTTTCTGCGCATCAAGGATTGGATACGCACTAATAATTCGTCAAAATGAAACGGTTTTACCAAATAATCGTCAGCGCCACGGCCAAAAGCCTCCACCTTATCTTCCACATCGCCAAAAGCTGTTAGCATCAGTATTGGTGTTGATTTATCTAAACTTCTAATTTGCGAACAGACTTCCAAACCGTTTATTCCGGGCACATTAATGTCTAAAATATATAAGTCATAATCATCCGTTTGCAATTGTTTCATGAAAATACTTCCGTCATAAACCACATCACTTTCAATTTGTTTCCCCGTTAAAAAGAAACGAATCTCAGTTGAAAGTTTAAAATCATCTTCAAGTAATAGTATTTTCATTCTGC
>JBAXAD010000239.1:0-5608 GCA_037142715.1 Paludibacter sp.
CGTTGGATATTTTATATTGCGTTTTCATTATTATAAAAGCCAAGAAAGCTATTTCTTTGGTTTCGTTTTCAGCGCTTTCTCAATTGCAGCTTTTGCCAACGGCTCCATAACTTGATAACCGTCAACGTTACAATGCACTCCATCTGTTGTCAAAGCAGCTTTCATACCGTTGCGTTCATCGGCCATTGGCGTAAAATAATCGAGGTATATAAATCCTTTTTTCTCGCAATAAATTTTAATCCAAGCATTCAATGTCACTATTTTTCCTGCTGGTTCGAGTCCTGGTTTCCATGGATAATCAAAAGCGGGTAAAACAGACGACATAACCACCCGAATGTCATTGGCAGCAGCTACTTCAGCCATAGAAGCAAGATTATTTTCAATCATTTCGAGGGTTGAAGGCCCAGTATTTCCAGCAATATCATTTGTTCCAGCTAGAATAACCACCACTTTGGGTTGCAATGCAATCACATCCTGACGGAAGCGCACCAACATTTGTGGAGTAGTTTGTCCACTGATACCACGGCAAATATAAGGATTCTGAGCAAAAAACTCTGAATGCCTCTCTTTCCATTGTTGCGTAATGGAGTTTCCCATAAATACAACGCGATTTTCACCCTTAACAGGAGCTGTCAAAGCAGCATTTTCATCCTGATAACGCTTCAAATTGGCCCAATCCTGAGCATTTACATTAAACAAAGAAAGTAGGAAAGCGAACATAATAAACACTTTAAGCAAATTGTTGGTCTTCATATTATTGATTTTAAAATTCGTCCAAAATTAAACATTATTATTTATAATCACTCATCATAATGGTTTGAATGGCCACTTTTTCTTTATTTTCAATCTTAAGCATGCAGTTTTGAATCCGTTTACGGAATTTCCAGCAAGTCATTTGGTTCAAACCCAGTTGGTCGGAGTAATTATAGGATGAAAATTCGTTGTTGAGCACACACACATTGTAAGCAATAAAAAAAGCTTTATTGATGGGGAATTTGATATTATGAAATATGGTATGAGCCGTGGCCGATTCTTCTTTTTTACAACGCGTACATCGACGAGATGAAGGAGTTTTGCCTTCGCAATAATTGGTATGACCGCATTTACGACACTCAAAACCACTTTCCCATTTAATATCGGCAATAAATTTCAAGGCTTTATCGGCATCCCGAGATAGCTCTTCAGCCAATTCTGTTGATATATCATTTTTAAACAGCATGTTATCAGTTATTATAGTAAATTTGAAGATATATTTTCTGCAAAGGTAATAAAAAATATTTAGTGATACTATAATAATTTATTGGTGATACTATTGTGATATACAAATATTGAATTACCTTTGCAGCGAAATGAAGAAAGAATGGAAAAATGTAAGAATGAAGAATGTAACTTTTCAAACAATATAACAACAATTTAAAATAGAATTTTATGAAAACAAATGTAGGAGTTATTGACAGTGCAATTAGAATTGTAGTTGCCTTAGTGATTATCGGATTGTATTTTGCAGGCGTTATTTCTGGAACGTTGGCCATCGTTTTACTCGTTGTAGCAGTCGTATTTTTGCTAACAGGGTTCATCAAATTTTGCCCTTTATATTTGCCGTTTGGGTTCAACACTTGGAAAAAGAAATAATTTATGAAAATCAAAATCTTATTACCCGCCATTATCTTGCTGTTATCATCCGTCATTGGAGTTCAAGCACAAAACAAGATTGAAATTAATTCAAAACAAGCAAGCACCTTGCTTCAAAAAAACAAAAAGCTGGTGGTACTTGATGTGCGAACTGCCGAAGAATTTAACGAAGGACATATCAAAGGTGCCGTAAACATTGACATTCGACAATCCGATGCATTCAGCAAAATTGATAAGTTGAATCGCAAAGCAACTTATATCGTGCATTGCCGCACCAATCACCGAAGTGGAATTGCAGTTGACCACATGATGCAAAGTGGTTTCAAAAACGTTTACCAAATGATGGATGGCTTTCCGGGTTGGGAGGCGAATAAATTACCTGTTCAGAAATAAAAAAAAATAAAACATAGAATGGAAAAAATAATCATTATCGGTGGCGTAGCAGCAGGAGCAACCGCAGCAGCCAAAGCCCGTCGCATTTCTCCCACCGCACAAATCACCATGCTCGAAGCGGGTCCCGACATTTCGTTTGCCAATTGCGGACTGCCTTATTACATTGGTGGTGACATTAAAAGTCGCTCGAAACTCATTTTGCAAAGTCCTCAAAGCTTCAAGGAACAATACGATGTGGATGTATTTATAAATACCAAAGTGACTTCAATTGACAAAGAAGCACATCAAATAATGACCACCAATTCCGAAACTGGTGTGTCAAAAACATTCGAATATACAAAGTTGATTCTTGCGCAAGGCGGTCGTCCCATCACTCCCACCCTGCCTGGAGCTGATTCCAAACACGTTTTTACGCTTTGGACATTGGACGATATGGACAAAATAGCCAGTTTTATTGATGAACAAAAACCTAAAACTGCCGTGGTAGTGGGTGGTGGTTTCATTGGATTGGAAATGGTGGAAGCATTGGTAAAACGGGGCCTAAAAGTAAACGTGGTGGAAATGATGCCGCACGTTATGGCCATTATGGAAGCTGAAACCGCAGGATTTATCGAAACTGAAATGCTTTCTTACGGCGTAGGAATTCACACCAGCGCAGGTGTTACCGAAATTTTGCCCAATGCCGTAAAACTCGACAATGGGAAAACGTTGGATGCCGATATGGTATTGCTTTCCATTGGCGTTCGTCCCACTTTGCAACTGGCCAAAGATGCCGGGTTGGAATTGGGCGAAGCGGGCGGTTTATTGGTGAACACGCATTTGCAAACTTCAGATGCCGACATATATGCAGCCGGCGACATGGTGGAAATTGAACACCGCGTAAATGGCAAAAAAGTACGCATTCCGTTGGCTGGCCCAGCCAATCGTCAGGGGCGTATTGCTGCCGAAAATGCCTTGGGTGGAAATCACGCTTACAAAGGTGCTTTGGGAACTTCGGTGGTTCGCGTTTTCGAAGCGGTTGCCGGTACAACAGGTTTATCGCTCAAGCAAGCCCGATCGTTGGGCATTGATGCCGATGCCGTGGTGGTTCACAAAGAGCATCACACTTCTTACTATCCAGGTGCCGAAACAGTTTCAGCAATGTTGGTGTACGACCGCAACACAGGCGTTGTACTTGGTGGACAAACAGCAGGTTACAAAGGTGCCGACAAACGTCTGGACGTAATAGCCACCGCAGCCGCTGCAAAACTTACTTTGGACGACTTGGCCGATTTGGATTTGGCCTATTCGCCACCGATTGGAACAGCCAACGATGCCATTAATATGGCTGCATATACTGCCGAAAATAGAATCTCAGGCTTTAGTCCTTCGGTTACGGTTACTGAATTGGATGCTTTTGTTGCCGATAAAAATCCGGTTTATGTGGATGTAAGGGATATTTTTTCTTTCAAGAAAAGTCATATTGAAGGAGCCATACATTTGCCATTGGAATTATTATTGGCACAATTAAACACATTGCCAACAGGCCGACCAATAATTGTTTATTGCGAAACAGGTAAAAAAGGACATCAGGCATTGCGTACTCTTTTGGGAGCAGGTTTTACGGATGTCACCAACATTTCGGGCGGACATACTTCATTGCAACGACAAGCGCGTGCTGTAGGTTTTAAGAATATTAGTTTGGATGTATTGCCCATTATTTCAAAATCAATTGAAGCTGAAGTGGCGGTTGAAGAACAAAAAACAGAGACCAAACAAGTGGCCAATAATGGACTTTTGATTGTGGATGTTCGTACCGTTCCCGAATTTAATACCGGTGCCTATCCCGATGCAGTAAATATCCCATTGGATGATTTGATGCACCGACGCAATGAATTGGGCAACGATTTGAATCGCGAAATTATAGTGTATTGCGCTTCGGGTGGTCGCTCGGCCTATGCACAACGACAGTTGATGCAATTCGGATTCACCAATATTACAAATGGTGGTGGAATTGGTTCCATGATGGCAAATCTGAACAAAAAAGCAGCAAGTCCATCGAACGGCCCCTTGATTGTGGATGTGCGTACCGTTCCCGAATTTCAAACAGGTGCATATCCCGATGCAGTAAATATTCCATTGGATGATTTGATGCACCGCCGCAATGAATTGGGCAATGATTTGGGTCGCGAAATTGTGGTGTATTGCGCTTCGGGTGGTCGCTCGGCCTATGCACAACGACAATTGATGCAATTGGGGTATACCAATATTACAAATGGTGGTGGAATAGCACAAATGATGAGAAGTAGATAGAAGAAAAGAATTCCAACTTGGATAAAAAAAAACAAAAAGATTTGGAACGCAAATGACACAAAAAAAACGCAAATTTTAAAATTATTACCTTTCAAATTTGCGGTAATTTGTGTTATTCGCGTTCAAAAAAAAATCTTATTGTGCCAAAAAACACACCAATTTGTGGGATTAGGGACTAAATGTGAGTAAAAAACATTTAGTATTGATAATAATCAGCTAACAATAAACCCGTTATACTTCATTTATAAAGGTTTTAGGAAGAAAATTAAACAACCAGTACTTACTTAGTTTTCCGCCGACGGCGGACTAGGGGTAGTTACATTAAAACTATAATCAACATGTTATCAGCAATAAAAAACTTACTGGGCTTTGGACCCAAAACAGATTACGCAGAATTAGTAAAACAAGGAGCCATTATCCTTGATGTACGCAGCAAAGGTGAATATAACGGAGGTCATATAAAAGGTTCCATCAACATTCCTGTTGACCAACTCGTTAAGAACCTCAGCAAATTAAAAGACAGAAACAAAACCATCATTACTTGTTGCGCTTCGGGTTCGAGAAGTTCGATGGCAAAAAGTATTTTGAAATCAAATGCTTATGTAAATGTTTACAACGGTGGTTCGTGGTTTAGCCTGGACGGAAAAATCTAGACTGAAACCTTTTCGGGAAAAGGTATTTCTCAGCCTCCAATCGGATAAATAACTGACAATGTGAATGAAGGAGTTGGAATATAGCATCTAAAATATCCAATACCCTGAAAGGGTATAATCTGAATAGCCGTGGTGCAACCTACGGATGTTAGAAACCAAACAGAACCAGCTCCAAAGTGGGCTGAACAGATTATATCTATATTCAACCACTTCATGGTTAATTATTATTGTCATTAACCCCGCGGATTTCATCCGCGGTTATTCATATTTAGCCACTTTGTGGCAGAAATGTAAACCCTTAATTTGTATCAACAATACAAGCAGAAAGCCTCAAAGACAACATGTTCTTTGAGGCTTTCTGCATTAATAAAAACCAAGTACAAATCTACCACCAAATAATCTTCCAGTTTACCCACATTCTCACCCCACTTTTCTGTTCAAAAAAAACATTCACTTTTAGAATGGCCAAGATGATATTTGCTCAAAAAAATCAGCACTTATGAAACCTAGTGAGAACTTTGGTAACTAATCAGCACCCTATCTTTTTTAGTAAGCTATTGATTTTCAATTTGACTTTGTCAAATTGAAAATCAATAGTGAGGTCGATATTTCACTTTTACCCCCAGTTCCGCAAGCTC
>JBAXAD010000240.1:0-5600 GCA_037142715.1 Paludibacter sp.
ATTTTAAAACTTAATATGCTGTAATACAGCGATTTAATTGATTTAATTTTTTATTTCGCACAACCAGCGCACAACTTCTATTATTTAACTTTTAAAGCATTTATTTTTACATAAAACATTGCAAGTGATTGTAATAGTGCCAATTATCAAACTCGCTATATCTTCAATACACTACAAAATTAGGCAATTATTTTGACAATACCAATTTGACAAAAAACCGTTTCTATACCTAGAAACGGTTTTTTTTGTGTGCTGCAGACTAAAAAACTTTGACAATTATTCAATATATTATTGGCATTGACACTCGCCTAGTTTAACTCCATAAGCATTATCACGCTTAGAATCTTTTTGAGAACCATATTTAACAACTTTTACTTTGAATACTTTTATTCTTAATTCTTTCATTCTGTCACAGAAATAACTGGCTAAACCATCACGGTTACTTCCATTATCACTCACACTTACATAAAGTACTTGAGCATTGGTTAAAACATAATCTTTTACGCTTTTTTCGTCCTGCATAAGACTTTTCACTTTTTCTTTTTCAGCCGCTGTTTGTGCAAAAGTTGAAATCGAAAACAATACTGCTAATACAAATAAAATCCTTTTCATTTTTTCTTGAGTTTAAATTGTTAGTTTACTAAATTTCGGGTTAAAGATAGTGCTTTATTTTTGATTGTTACTATAAACTTTCTCGGAGAGGTTCTCTCTGCTCGAATGAATTGCCTACTTTTTGACTTTCTTATTTTGGAGTAGCCTGTAATTGACTTCAACTAATTCGTTAATTATATTTGAATAATCAACCAAGCTCAATTTCTTCTTCTTGAGATCAAACACTGCATTGACTTTCATATTCCGGAAGTCAACAACAATTTTGAAGTTTCTAAGTAGGTGTGTCATTTCTTACGTATCATTGTAAAATTTGATAACCGCATTTTTGTGTACTGTGATTTCGTTTGTCATTTTATCGTTCTTGTTAGTTTAATTAAACTCGTCTGTATTGTTCGTGTGCTACTCTTTTTACCAAATTGCAGCTACTATCAAAAGAGTATTCATTTTGCAGTAGAGCACCTATTAAATCATTCGTCAGTTTGTAAATTTGGTATTTTGGGTGTTCCATTTTTTGTTCGTCTTGCCCTATATCTTCCAATGTTTTGTAGGTCGCCTTTCTCAATACGCAAAGTGTTTTCATATACTCCAAGTATGCAGCTTCATTCTTAAACATTCGCTTCAAAAAGTTGATGTTTTGTTCTATCAAAATTGTTTCCATAATGCTAAATTTTAAATCGTTTGTTTGTTCGTGTGCTACTCTTTTTACCAGTGCTATTGCGCTTTCAGGTTTCATACTACAGGATTCGTTAGAAGTTTATAATCAGCATACAACGCCTTTGATAGCTTATTCAATTCAGTATGCTTCACGTCAGGGTTAACCATAGCAGCGTTCAACGCATCAAAACTACCACCGAACATACTAACAGCTTCACACTTTTTCAGTAAGTTCTTGCACTCCCTGAATGCTTTAATCAGTGCAGGATTTTCAGTTGGTTCGTTACTGTCAACTTTTGCAGTAGCTTCAACTTTTTCTTTTGTAGGTTTCTTTTCTTTCACTATTTTTTCTACAATTGGTTTCGCACTTGCAAGCGCAATATCCATTGAGTTCGGTTCTTCTATTGGTAGCTCAACTTTTCCATCAACCCAAGCTGCAAACCAATTCTTGATTCCTGCAGGGTCATTTTCCATATCAAATTTTCCAATAGTAAAACCATTGTAGGTATAGATAATGCAGGTGTGTTTTTTGTCGCTATAATAATAATCAATGGATCGTCTAAAATCGTCAGGTGTTACCGTTTTTCTGTCTGCAATTGCCAACCAATCAGTCCAAACTTTTATGTTGTCTGTTGAAGTTGGTTTCTTTACTGTTTCAGCAGTAGGTAGTTCAATTATATAAACCTCGTCAACCGCTTCTGTAACCTCGTCAGCAGGTGCAATTGCTTCTACAGGTACGTTTGCTTCAAAGTCATCAACATCAACAAATCCTGCACTTGTGGCAACTTCTTCTACCGTTGAAGTCCTATCATAATGCAGGAACTTAAAGCTTCCAAACAAGCTTGCAAATTCAGAGGGTTGTCTATCGTAAAAGTCGCCACTTTGGTCAAAAGCGTAGGGACTGAACCTGTCAGCTTCCGCTTCAACTTCCTTTTCAGTAGCACCATCTTTCCACTTGATTGTTATGCTGTCAAAATGATTTTTCTTCACCGAAAACTTTGTTCCTGCAAAGCAATGTTCCAAGTAGGCTATCATGTTGTTGCGCTCCTCGTGATACGTTGTAGGATTCAGCTTCATAAAGCTATATTCAGACTTCAACCGTTCTGTAAGTAAGTTGGATTCGTTGCAAGCTTCCTGCTCTTGTTGCAAGCGTTTCACTTCTGCATTCTTAGCCCACTCAACATAAATCAAAACGTCAAATTCAATGAACCTAAAATCGGGTTCTACATCGTCATAATAGTGACCAATGCCAAACTTTTCAGACCACGGTCTACTATATTCGTCAATCGTCAAAATACGAGGGTTACTTTCAGAGATTGCAACTATCTTTTGAACTCCATTTTCATCGTTCAAACTAATTACTGCAAACTGACTGCCATCGTGGTCGTAAACTCTGCTAAGTAGTGGTGATTCTGTTTTTGGTACTATTTCAACCATTGTTTTACCACCTTTACCAAATAGGCTAAATACTTTTCCTTTTTGAAATCCTGTTGTTGTTTCCATTTTTGTTGTTTTCATTGTCTTATATTTTTGAGATTAAAAATTTCATTTCATCGTTATTCATTGGTATGCAAAGCAAATGTTTCCATCTGATAAGTGCTGCAATACCAATCTCCTCGAGAACACGTTCATAAAGCCGTTCATTACTTGTTTCGTGTGCTTGCAGGAGCATACATTCAAGCAGACTGTCTTTTTCCGCCTGTACTTTTGAGGCTACTACTTTCAACCTGCTATCCGTTTCATATTCGTTTGCATCCAAAGCCCTATTCAAGCTGTCAATTTCATTTGAAAGCTCAATTTTGTGCACTATTGGAAAATCGTTTTTTATGTTGGAAACCATTGTTTCCAAATCGTCCTTGAAGCTTTCAGCAAAATATCCATTACCTTTTACTAATTCTGTAAGTAGCGCAATTTCATCGCTTTTTGTCATTGGTTTCATGTCTGTATTTTTAAAAGTTAGAGTTCATAACGCAAACGTCCTCGTAAATGCTTTCAATGAAGTCAGCAGCGTCTTCGTTTTCAGTTTTGATTTTAATTTCAGTAGCGTAGATACCTACAAACTCATTTAGAATTGCAAATTCAACATCAGTCTTGCAGATTCTTTCAATGAAGTCAGTGCGCTTTTCGTTGCTAATTAAATAAATGTTCGCTTTCATAATGTTTATTTATTAAATTGTTACCTTTGTTTTAATTCTTTTGTTTTAATTCACATGCAAAGTAACAATAAAAAAATATAGTTCGCACTATTGTTTTATAATTATTTTTTACGTAACTTATTGCAAATGTTTACCTTATAAGCACAAATCATAGATTTTGAGCTAGACAATCCGTTTTCATGAAAAAAATAATGGTTCAGATAATTTATCTGAACCATTATTTGGTGGAAAGTTTTAATTATTGAATTATCTTTTTAAATAAATACCTTTCATGTTTATTTCATCAATTCCACTTTTTACGGATGTCATTGTTTTATCTACAGATGTCATTCCGTTTTCAATCGCTTCCAACCTTGAAGTATTCGTTTCAATCCCTGCCAAATGTTTTAAAGCTTGTTGACTGTTTGCTTGCAGTATCTTCATCCCCTCGCTGATTGAGAAAGTATGTCCCTGCATAGCTGTGAAACGTCCGTTCAGTTCGTCTGCACTGGTCTGCGACATAGTGGCAAAGCCTTTTGCTGATGCTGTTCGGGTGTCTTCCGTTCCAAATCCTAAGTCTTTGAACGCTTGTTGGTCTTTGGCTGCTAAGGCTTCAATCTCTTTTCTTTTTTCTTCTATGGCTTTCTTTTCTGCATCTGTCAAAACTGAACCACCATCGCCATCAATTGACAATGCTCCTTTTACCATGTCCATCAAAGCAATAATGCCCGGCTGCAAGTCTTTTTTCAAATCCTCAACCAATGCTTTTTTGAGAATGTTTTTTACAATCTCTGCTGATTTCAATGCAGCATCTTCTCCTGTGGAAAAGGCGTTTGCATAGGCGTTTGCAAATTCATCAATTGCGCTTGAAACAGAAGTTCCAGTTAAGGCTTCTATCCTTGCATCTGCATTCTCTCTTTCCTTTTTAGCTATTTCATCAAGTGCATCGTTATATTTCTTTATCTCTTCGGGGTCGGTTTGGCTTAAGGCATTTGCTATCAAAGCAATAGGGCTAATGTATTCGTACCATTCAGGCTTCTTTGTTTTTGCTTCTTCGGCTGCCTTTTGTTCTTCAATAAGTTTTTTTTGCTCTTTTAGATTTGCAAGTTCATCATCAAGGAGTTTTATTTTATCAGTGCTGTAGGCGTTTTTAATTGCTTCTCCTAATTGGTCGTAGGCTTTTACGAGTGAATCTAGTTGATTTTTATTGCTCTCTATTTTTTCATCGAGTTTTTTTCGTTCCGCATCAAGTAACCTGTATCCATTTAGCCCTAATTCAATTGTCCCCTGAATAATAGCTACTGGATTTCCTGTAGCCAATCCCTGTGCTAACGTTGCAGCTCCGTTAATCAATCCAATAACTTCGTCAACCGTTTTCTTTTCGGACTCAGTCAATCCTTTGAGTTCGCCAGCAACTTGACTGATAATAGCACCAATTCCCTGTAACGCTCCTGCTGTAGCTTCCAAACTTGATTTCTGCGCTTGATTTGCTGCATCTTCCAATTTTGCAAAGTTCGCGATGTCGGTATCGGTATTTGATTTGCTTGCAGCTTCACGAGCTTTTTTGTAAACAGCCAGTCCGTTGATTAAGTCCGTAAATGGATTGTCAGTTTTCTTGACCGTGTATTCCGCTTTATCCAAATTGGCAAGCATTCTGTCACCATCGGCTTTTGATAGGCGTTTGCTTACATCAGGGTCGCTCTGTGCTGCTTTTATCCTTGCTTTGATGTCTGCTATCAATTTGGCAGTCGTGTCCTTAGAAATAAGGAGCTGTTCGCCTGTAGCAAGTTTATACGCATCGGTTTCCTCGATAAGTCCGCTTGTCAGTTCGCTTATTTTGGTATCACGCCTAAGTTCAGCTTCTTTGGCTTCATTGAAAAATCCACCTTTTTTTAATTTTTCAATTTCGGCATTGGCTTCGGTCTCAATTAGCTTGCGCTCGTCTTGATAGTTTTTGGCAATTTCGAGGAGTGCATCTGCTTCTTCTTTTGCTAGTTGAGCCACATCGCTTTTCGCCTGATTGGTTGCAGTTGTAGCTCTGTTTGCAAACGAAGTACCATCGTACTTTCCGCCTGTTCTTTTTGCTTCCGATTCCGATAACTGTCTTTCAGCTTCAATGGATTTCAGCTTCAAAGATAGTTCGTACATAATCAAACTTTCCTTGTCGGAAATGAGAGATTTTTGGTAGTCGATTTCTTC
>JBAXAD010000241.1:0-5570 GCA_037142715.1 Paludibacter sp.
TCCTTGCCGTGGCAAATAACTATTGATACATTTGTATTGGTGCTGAGTAGTTACGGCTTTTTTCATTTTTACTCTTTTTTGCAGGATGCAGTTCGAATTTGTTAAATTCTCAGGCTTTTCATATTCCGGCAAATGACCCGAATATTGCATTTAGAGGGGTCTTGTATCCAATTAAGTCAGCCGATAGTGTTGTATTGAATCGACATTCACTCGATTTTTTTCAAAAAACAGTAGGGTATTTTGTATCTAAAAAAGGTAGAGATCAAGCAGGTATTGTAGTGAGTTTTAAAACTGCAAGTCCTACGCTGCAAGTTGATTTAAAAAAAAGAGTTGATACTGAGCACAATTCCCCTTTTTTTGCGGTGTATAAAAATCATGTTTTTCAAGGACTTCAAAGTACTCTGCCTCTCAAACTTTCATCCGGTTCAACCTTACCAACCAATTGGGATATTGTTTTACCAAGGATGTTTGGCGTTCATTTCACGGGTTTAGAATTAGAAGTTGGATTCACAACTTTGGCTTTGGAGCCGGAGAGTAAGAAGCAATATATTGCCATTGGCAATTCCATCACGCATGGAACAGGGCAAATGAATTGTGCATCTGATGCAACCTATCCATATATTTTAGCCGATAAAATGGGCTGGCGCATGTATAATCTTGCTGTTGCCGGCTCAAAAGTTACCCCATTGATAGCCGAACAAACTACAGTAATAAAAGCTGATATTATTACTATCCTTTGGGGGTTTAACGATTGGAATACAAATGAGAGTATGGTTAAGCTTGGGTTAAATTACAAAACCCTAATTAGCAAATTGCGTGATTACCAACCAAATGCAGAAATTTACTGCATTATGCCCATTACCACCACCAAGTCAACTCCAATGTATGGAGCACCTATTTATAGTTCAATTGATACATTAAGAAATACAGAACGTAGGGTGGTAAAAAGTATAATTGCTACGGGGGAAAAGAAAATGTTTCTTATAGAGGGATCTGAATTAACTACTGCATCTGATTTATTTGATGGAATTCATTTAAACAATGCGGGTGCTGCTTCCTTTGCACAAAAATTAGTTGATGTAATTCGTAGAAACAAATTAAATAGTATGTACGAAAAAAAATAATTCAATCAGCATTGCTGCTCATTCTAACTCAGAATACTTTTCCGTTTTAACATAAATATAAAACAAGATTACCCGCATCACCTTTCAGGACAGATATTGAGTAGTATTTATTTAAGTCAGATAATATTTTTATAATACTTGTTGAATCTCATAGTGGTATTAGTCAAATGAGAACAAAAGTTAGATTTTAGTAGCATTTAAACCAAACTATTCATGAAAAAAATAATTCAATCATTATTGCTACTATCATTTTTTATGAGTAATAATATAGTTTACGCTACTGGTATTAAGCAAACTATAGTTGAAAATGATACAACGGTAAATGAAAAAAAATGGCAATTGACTTTCTCAGATGAATTTAACGGATTAGGTGCTCCCGACCCATCAAAATGGAATACTCCTGAATACAATCGGAGAAATAACAACAATGGTCCGGATGGTTGGTGGAACAAAGAGGATTCGTACCTCGAGAATGGTCATTTGGTAATAAGACTAAAAGCAATTTCAAATAAGAATAATGATAATGATTCGATTGATTATTCCTGTGGAGCTTTAGAATCGAAAGGAAAATTTGAACAAAAATACGGAAAGTTCGAGATTCGATGTCAATTACCAAAAAAACAAGGCTGGTGGGTCGCTTTTTGGATGATGATAGGCAAAGTATCTCAGGTTAGAAAAGGAGGAGTTGATGGCTCGGAAGTGGATATTTTTGAAGGTTTTGGTTGGGGCGACAAAATTAATCAGGCTGTGCATTGGGATGGTTATAGAACGGAGCACAAAAGAGTTTCTCAACAAATACATAATTCAAAATTATCAGATGGATTTCATACTTACACCTTGGAATGGTATCCCGAAGTTTATAAATTTTTCATTGACGGCATTGAAACATGGAATACTACGGGAGGAGGCGTATGTAATCAACCGGGACATTTGCTGATTACTGGCGAAATTTCAACTGAAAAATGGCCGTCTAGTTCCGACTGGGCAAACCAACCAATAACAGATTTATATCCTGATTATTTTTTAGTGGATTGGGTAAGAGTTTATTCGCTAAGGTAAGTCATTGGTTTTTAATTACGCAGTTAATATATTTCAAAATTGTTGTTGAATCTCACAGAGATATTAGTCAAATGAAAACAAAAATCTTATTTTTAGTAGCTTTTTCAATGCTCCAAATCAATCTATTTGCGCAGTCCAATAAATCTTTTGCAAGAGAATTATTGACTTTAGACAAGGGTTGGCGTTTTCATTTGGGCGATATTGCTTTCCCGGTCATCACTGGTCATAGCAATACATATCAAAGTGCAAAAGCAGGTAAAGCATGGGGTGCTGCAGCTCCTGATTTTGATGATGCTTTGTGGCGGGTTTTAAACTTGCCTCATGACTGGGCGGTAGAAGGAGCTTTTGATTCAATAGCCAATGTATCTCAGGGGTATCGCAACCGTGGCTTTGGGTGGTATCGACGGAGTTTTAAATTGTCACCTGAGGATAATGGCAAACATATTGAACTTCAGTTTGATGGAATTGCGACCAATGCCACTATTTGGGTAAATGGCACCTTACTACACCGCAACTGGTGCGGTTATACCTCCATGTACATTGACATTACACCCTATGCTGTTTATGGTGAGAATATAAATATCATTTCAGTGCGCGTGGATGCCAATGCACAAGAAGGTTGGTGGTACGAAGGTGCCGGAATGTACCGTCACACATGGTTATTGAAGCGTTCAGCTCTGCATATCAAAACCGATGGGGTATATGCTCATCCAGTTAAAAAAAATAAGGATTCGTGGGGAATTCCGGTTGAAGTTACACTTAATAATTCAGGTAAAACCCTTGCAAACTCCGAAGTGGAAGTTAGTGTATTTGATGCTTCTGGGAAATTGGTAGTGCAAGCAAAAAAATCAGTTTCAACTGTTCCATTACGCGATGCTCTTGTCAGTATTCCCCTTTCAGTAAATAATCCTACGCTTTGGTCGGTCGATTCTCCGGTACTGTATACGGTAAAAACTGTGGTACGTGAAAATGGCATTATTGTAGATAATGTACAAACAAAATGTGGTTTCAGAACCGTTCGTTTTGATGCAAATACCGGTTTCTACTTGAATGATAAGAATATAAAGCTCAAAGGAGTTTGTAATCATCAGGATCATGCTGGCGTTGGTGTGGCTGTTCCCGATGCCATGTGGGAATTCAGGTTACGAAAACTAAAAGAAATGGGCGTAAATGCGTACCGTTGTTCCCACAATCCACCTGCCAAGGAGTTTTTAGATGCTTGCGACAGTATGGGAATTCTAGTCATGGACGAAAACCGGAATTTCAATTCCTCGCCCGAATATGTGAACCAATTAGAATGGATGGTACGCCGTGACAGAAATCGTCCTTCTATCATTCTTTGGTCTGTTTTCAACGAGGAGCCTATGCAAGGTACTGAAAATGGCTATGAAATGGTGCGCCGAATGGCTGATGTGGTCAAACAGTTGGACACTACCCGTGCGGTAACTGCTGCTATGAATGGTGGCTTTTTTACTCCAATAAATGTCTCGCAAGCTGTTGATGTTGTTGGAATTAATTATCAAAGAGAAAGTTATGACAGTTTTCATAAAGCTTATCCACAATTGAAACTAACTAGTTCAGAGGATGTTTCAGCCTTTCAGGTACGAGGCGAATACAAAACCGACAAATCAAAAAACATAATAGATGCTTATGATACACAAGGAGCGCCTTGGGGTTCAACGCACAGGGTTGGTTGGAAAGCAGTAGCGGAACGTCCTTATTTAGCCGGATGTTTTGTGTGGACTGGTTTCGATTACAGAGGTGAACCTTCACCCTTCAAGTGGCCATCGGCAAGTTCGGTTTTTGGAATAATGGATCTTTGCGGTTTCCCAAAAATGGCTTATTACCTGCATCAAGCACAATGGGTGGAAAATAAACCAATTTTGAATTTAGTGCCTCATTGGAACTGGCCGTCAGACAGCATTGGCAAACCGATAAAAGTGATGGCACTCAGTAATGCCGATAGTATTGTCTTGAAATTTAATGGAAAGATACTTTCGAGTCAAAGGGTGGATAAATACGAAATGAATACCTGGATGGTTCCATATAACCCCGGTATATTAGAAGCCATTGGATATAAAAAGGGTAAAATGGTTTCATCTTATAAAGTGGAAACCACTTCAGAAGCACTACAATTGAAACTGACACCCTACAGACCATCACTCTCCGGAAATGGAACTGATGCCATGCCAATTACAGTAGAAGTTGTAGATTCGAAAGGCAGACCTGTACCTACTGCCAATATTCCGGTTGAATTTACGATTAGTGGACCGGTAAACATTATTGGTTTGGGCAACGGTAATCCAACTTCTCACGAAGCCGAAAAAGGGAATAAACGTAGTTTGTTTAATGGTTTAGCTCAGGTTATTATTCAATCATCGGAACAAAGTGGTTCGGTTGTACTTACTGCTATTTCTGCTGGTATAAAATCGACTTCAATCACTATTCCTGTTAATGTTGCCGAAATTACTCCTTTTGTGCCCATTATAAATTCACCAATAGTACTTGACAAATGGATAACTTCACCTCAATCAAAATTGAAGCCCAATCCTAATCAACAACTATCAGAAAATGATATGAATAGTTGGGAAACCATAAATACAGGAGCTTTTCAGAAAGTTGCAAAAGATAATTATGTTATATGGAGAACTAAGTTTACTCCACGAGAAGCTATTCTGAAAAATGGTGGAAAGCTAATTTTAAAACAAACGGCAGGTGTTAAAGAAGTCTGGATTGATGGGAAATTGACAAACATTGATAATCCAGAAAAAACTGATATTGCCATCAATATTCCACAAAAAAAGAAAGAAATGGTAATAAATGTTTTAATGAAAGAAACCAATCAGCAAGTGGGTATAGGAGGAGTGGCAACTGTATTAGAATAAAAAATCGGAAAACATTGAAACTAAATTAGTTTATCATCTATTTTAAATAGTTCTTCGCCCTGAATTTACTTGGTTCACACTAATTTTGCAGAACCTCAAAGAATATCATTAAATCTAATCAAATCGAACTTATGAAAACAAAACCAATTATAGTCACAATTCTTTTGTTATTGGCTATTGCAAATACGCTGAAAGCAGTTTTTCCAACAACTCCACTTTCGGGGGGTGGTACAGGTACTGTGGTTAATCCCTATATTATAACAACAGCAGATGACCTTATTCAGGTAAGAAATGCTGTAAATACAGCCAATGGTTCAGGTGTGGCAACAGCGTCCTACAAACTTAGTGCGAATATCGATATGTCAGCACAAGGCGATTGGACAGGTCTTGGTGCATTGAATAATCCTTTTAAAGGAGTGTTTTCCGGCAATGGATTTAAAATTACAGGCCTAAAAATGGGTGCTGCATCGGTATCCTATAACGGTGCAGTAGCATCTTATCC
>JBAXAD010000242.1:0-5560 GCA_037142715.1 Paludibacter sp.
GTAGTGGCCAGTGCCGACTTGTCGAACTCTGACAAAACAGATGGTTTCCTTAAAAACACGAAAGC
The DNA here is from genome assembly GCA_037142715.1 of Paludibacter sp. Lineage (GTDB taxonomy): Bacteria > Bacteroidota > Bacteroidia > Bacteroidales > Paludibacteraceae > Paludibacter. Next base: position 66 of record JBAXAD010000242.1, read on the forward strand.
TTTCAAGAAAGACGACTTCTCGGGTGCATTCCTTCAAGCTGGTGTTGCCGAATTGACCATGGCTTGCGTTTGTATTGGTATGAGCTTGCATGGTGGCGTAATTGCTGCTTGTGCTACTTTCTTTGTATTCTCTGATTACATGAAACCTGCCGTACGTATGGCTGCATTGATGGAGCAACCAGTGAAATTTATATGGACACACGATGCATTCCGCGTAGGTGAAGACGGTCCAACCCATGAGCCAGTGGAACAAGAAGCACAAATTCGCTTGATGGAAAAATTGAAAAACCACAAAGGACACAACTCAATGTTGGTTTTACGTCCTGCCGATGTGGAAGAAGCAACAATTGCTTGGAAAATGGCAATTGAAAACACCACTACGCCAACAGGTTTGATTCTTTCTCGTCAAAACATTGCTGATCTTCCTGCAGCTGCTGGTCGTAAAATTGAAGCTGAGCAAGCTCAAAAAGGCGGTTACGTTGTAGAATGTGATGGTAATCCTGATGTTATTTTGGTAGCTTCTGGCTCTGAAGTTTCTACTTTGAATGAAGGTGCTAAATTACTTCGTGCCGACGGCGTAAAAATCCGTTTGGTGTCTGTTCCTTCAGAAGGTTTGTTCCGCAGTCAATCAGCAGAATATCAAGAAAGTGTATTGCCTAAAAACGCTAAGATATTTGGTCTTACTGCAGGACTTCCAGTAAACCTATTGGGTCTGGTTGGAGCCAATGGTAAAATCTGGGGATTGGAATCATTCGGTTTCTCGGCTCCTTACACTGTACTTGACGAAAAACTTGGATTTACTGCCAAAAACGTTTTTGAACAAGTAAAAGGGATGATGTAAGAATGAAAAAATGTAAAATGTAAAAATTAATTTTGAAATGACAAATCGACTGTTAATGAACAAATCGATTTGTCATTTCATATTAAATTCAGAGTTATGAAAGAAAATATCATTATTGATAAAACTTATAAGTTTGCAGTAAGAATTGTGAAACTCAATCAGTTTTTATGTCATGAACACAAAGAATATAATCTTTCAAAGCAAATTATCAAAAGTGGAACTTCAATTGGAGCAAATACCGAAGAAGCTAACTCTGGACAATCAAAAAAAGATTTCATTTCAAAATTATCAATAGCTTTAAAAGAGGCTAAAGAAACTCATTATTGGTTGCGACTTTTACATGATACAGATTACATTTCAAAACAGATGTTGGATTCACTAATTCATGATTGCGATGAAATCATCATGATTATCAATAAAATACTCATCACCTCGAGAAAAAACTTGAATGAAGAAAATGAGAAAAAGAAAAATAATCGAAAGAAAAAAGAGAACAATCAAGAAGAAGAAATGAAAGAATGAATGGAAGAATGTAAAAATGTAAAATGAAGAAATGAATTCTTTAATTTTTCCATTTCTTCATTCCTTAATGTCTTCATTCTTAATTTTTCCATTTTACATTAAAAATATGGATTTACTCTCAATCATCATTATCGGAATTGGATTGGCCATGGATTGCTTTGCAGTTTCGATTAGTAAAGGTATTTGTGCCAAAAAGTATTTCTTTTGGTTGACTTTTAGAATGGCTGTTCTATTTGGTTTATTTCAAGCAGTTATGCCTTTAATTGGTTTTGTTGCCGCTAAAAGTTTTGCCAAAGAAATGACAAGTTTCGACCATTGGTTGGCATTTGGGCTATTGGCACTTATTGGAGGGAAAATGGTAATTGAAGGATTACAAACTCCAAATCCAGAATGTACAAAAGTATCAAATCCGTTCAAATGGGCTTCACTCATTTCACTTGCCTTGGCAACCAGCATTGATGCTTTGGCGACTGGAATTGTATTTGTCCCCTTTCCCGAAATGATTTGGAAAGCTGTTATAATGATTGGTTTTATAAGCTTTTTATTCACTTTTATTGGAATGTATTTAGGCATTCATTTCGGCAAAAGATTTCATTTGAAAGTTGAAGTGATTGGTGGTTTTATATTGATTGGAATTGGTATAAAAATCCTTATTGAACACTTATATTATTGATATAAGAATAACACCTAACCCCTAAAGGGGAATTAAGCAAGTTTATTCGACATACAATTTACAACTTACAAATTGTTGAAAATCAATTAAATATACATTTACAATTAACAACCAATACTAACTACGTCCCCCTTTAGGGGCTAGGGTTTATCAACAATTCACGTCAATCTTATTTTAAATTACTGTAAGAGAATCACATAAACACTGATGATTTACAAACTACTTTTACTAAGTTAATATGCATTTAAAAAAAAGCTTACTATTATTTCTTATTTCATTTTCAACTCTTTTATCCGCTCAAGAAATTTCAAAATTAAAATTTTATGGTACTGTATCCAATGAATTCTTTTACAATTCACGTAAAAATGTTGAATGTACTGACGGAATTGTCAACTTATTTCCAACACCAACGGAAATAGATAAGGTTAGCAATATCGACAAAAACGAAGTTCCACAAGCAGAAATGCTCAGCATTCAGTCACGCTGTGGAGTTGACATTAATGGTGACAGTATATTTGGAGCTAAATCTACTGGCAAAATTGAAGCAGATTTTGCAGGAGCAAGTACCACCTTTTATGTACTTCGTATTCGTCACGCATATGTCAAATTAAATTGGAAAAAAACGGAATTATTAATAGGTCAAACCTGGCATCCATTATTTGGAAGCGTAATGCCTACCACTCCATCATCGAATTCAGGTGCACCATTCCAGCCCTTCAATCGCTCTCCGCAAGTTCGACTAAAATACAATTTAAATCCGTCCCTTTCGGTAATAGCAGCAGCATTATATCAAATGCAATATACTTCCCAAGGACCGCTTACACCGAGTGCAAGTAATTCATATTTGAAAAATGCAATACTTCCCGATTTCTTTCTAGGAACAGAATGTAGAACCACCCATTGGACTTCGGGATTTGGTGCAGATATAAAAACATTAAAACCAGCCACCAAATCAATTACTTCGGCAAGTGCTGTGGCTTATACACAATATGTAAAATCTGCTTTTCAAATAAAAGCAAAAGCCATTTATGGGCAAAACCTGAGCGATCATTTAATGTTGGGCGGATATGGAGTAATTTATGATACCGACTCATCAACGGTGAAAGGCTACACAAACATCAACACCGCAAGCAGCTGGCTTAATGTGATTTACGGAAAAAAAATACAGGTAGGTATTTTGATTGGATTGTCTCAAAATTTGGGAACAGATATAGAACTCACACCTACCAAAGCTGTAAATGGCAAGAAATTCACAACCTATGGTTACGGAGTTTATGACCAAGTGTTGCTCAACCGTTTGTACCGCTTTGCACCCCATGTAAGCTACAATCTATCCAATATAAAAGTTGGAGTTGAATACGAACTGACTTCAGCCGAATATGGTAATTTACAAAGTAATGGTCGTGTAATAAATCCATACACTGTTAGAAATAATCGTGCAGTTGTATCGATGAGTTATTTATTTTAGTTTCGGTAATGTACGACAAATAACAACTTTACGAAACTTAGAAACCGCAGTATATCATTTGTATACTGTGGTTTTTTTGTATCAATAATTTCTATAACGAGCAAATTTTAATTCTTAATAATGTGGAAGCTTATATCTGAATTTGAAAAAGCTATTCAAGTATTATTAAAAACAATGAGACTTGTTTAATAAGTTTTAGGTTGATAGAAAGTATTCACTTTCAGTTTATAAGCATTGGGGTAATTTACTAGTCAATTCGATATTAAATAAGACAATAATTGGCTTTAAGTTAGAAAATAACCATTAATTTCACCTCAATAGAATCAATTTAAAACCATCATTATATTCTGTTTAATAGGCATTTAAAACTATTTTACATCCTTATGAAGAAATAATTACTCATTTCTATTTCAATTTGAAATTAATACTGTATTTTTACGACGTTTTTTAGCTCATTTTCTAAATTTTTGGTGGATATCAAAAATAAATCAGTATTCATTTCTTTAAATCATATCAATATGAAAATTGGAATTCCGAAAGAAATCAAAAACAGCGAAAGTCGTGTTGCGCTTACTCCTTCTGGTGCAAAAACGCTGGTAATGAATAATCATACTGTGTTAATAGAAACACACGCTGGCGAAAACAGCGGATTCAGCGATGAGCAATATATAAAAGCAGGAGCTGAAATACTTCGAACTCCTGAAGAAGTATATGCTACTGCCGATATGATTATGAAAGTGAAAGAGCCCATCAAAAGCGAATATAAACTTATCCGTGCCAATCAGCTTGTTTTCACATATTTCCATTTTGCATCAGAAAAAGAGCTCACCTTGGCCATGATGGAAAGTGGTGCTGTTTGTTTGGCATACGAAACAGTTGAAAAAGCAGACCGAACACTCCCATTGCTCATACCAATGTCGGAAGTTGCGGGTAGAATGTCGATTCAAGAAGGCGCAAAATACCTCGAAAAACCAAAAGGCGGAAAAGGAATTTTATTGGGAGGCGTTCCGGGTGTAAAACCAGCTCAAGTTTTGGTATTGGGTGGTGGAATCGTAGGCACTCAAGCAGCATTGATGGCAGCAGGGTTGGGTGCTCATGTTACCATTGCTGACATATCATTGCCACGATTACGATATTTGAGCGAAATTATGCCCGCCAATGTGGATACGCTAATGTCGACACCATATAATATTGAAGAACTGCTTCCTCTTACCGATTTGGTTATTGGTGCGGTGCTCATTCCCGGAGCAAAAGCGCCACATTTAATTATGCGTGCCATGCTCAAACTAATGCAACCAGGTTCAGTGTTGGTAGATGTGGCCATTGACCAAGGTGGATGTTTTGAAACTTCACACCCAACAACTCATGCCGAGCCAGTGTACAAAGTGGATGGAATTTTGCATTATTGCGTAGCTAATATTCCAGGTGCAGTTCCATTCACATCTACATTAGCACTCACCAATGCCACATTGCCCTATGCACTTACCTTGGCTAATTTGGGTTGGGAAAAAGCATGTGAAATGCACGAAGATCTACGAAAAGGGCTGAATATCGTGAATGGAAAAGTGGTTTGTAAAGCAGTTGCCGACACTTTTGGTTTGTAAATTTCTATTCCAACAAAAAAAGCCTCAGAAATCTGAGGCTTTTTTGTAGTATATTATGAACTATGCTTTCTTGGCAGGAACTGCTTTAGGAGCGTCAGCTTTTTTATCACAAGCTTTTACTTCACCTTTAGTACAAGCTTTTCCTTCTTTCTTGCATTCTGTTTGACATTTTGCTTTTTGTTCAGCTGTCATTGCTTTGCTTTCTGCCTCAGTTTTACCTTTGCAACAAGCTTTTGTTTCAGCTTTCTTTTCACATTTTACTTCTGTTTTAGATTTAGCAGCTTTTTCAACAGGTTTTGTTTGTGCATTTAAAGCACTGAAAGATACGAAAATCGCGATAAGCGATAAAATGGCAATTCTTTTTTTCATTTTCTAATAGATTAATTG
>JBAXAD010000243.1:0-5536 GCA_037142715.1 Paludibacter sp.
ATATATAACAATGATAATAAGTTTGTTATTGCGAATAATTTAATCAAAAACTTTCTACTTAAAAGGTGGTATGCAACTTTAAGTGATAATAATAAAATAATCAATAACGAGTTTAATAGCTCAAAACTTTTAGTTGCGACAAATAGTGTTCCCTAGTACAATTTGCTTTTTAGCAGTAATAAAGGGCTAGTTAATTTCTATGTTGGATCATCAAACTTAGGACAATTTCAAACTCAACACTTAGATTACACAAATCAAGGAGCAGAAGATATTATTTTAAATGATTTTTATTACTCAACATCTTCATCGTTATTTCCAAGTCCTACAATTTCAGGAAGCTTTGAATGGAGCTACAATGGTATTGATTTACCTTGTCAAATTCCAACAGGAGCCCAACCTTTAACTTTATTAAAGTCGATTGGACAAACAAATGATATAAATGGTGGGAATCCAAATCACGATTATTATGATATCGACCTTACTGTTAACGACAGAGGGAGAACAGGAGGTCAATATAGTATTTTGAACTACAACCCAACTGTAAATCCTTCTAACGGTAAAGCGTACATCTTCGATTTGGAAATGCCAGCTGATTTGTTTACCGGTCAGCAAGTAGATATCAAGGCTAAAGGTTACCATAAAAACTAAGAACTATGAAACAGCAACTCATGATTTTACTGTGCCTTATGTGCACAGTAAGTATTTTCGCACAACCTGATATTAAGGCTGGTGAGTATTTTTTAGGAACAATTGACCCTGGTAATGGAAAAGGTACATCGATTTCTGTAGTCGATGGGGCATGGGATGAAGTGGTTGAAAATATAATTGCAACAGCTCAAACGATAACAAGCACCACAAGTCCAACACTTATAAATATACGATTGAAAGATAATTCCAACAATTGGGGACCTTTATTTAAAAAGACATTGTTTTTTAATGCAAGCACCAATAGTCGTTCAGTTGATATATCAGCAGCAGAATACTTTATTGGTTTCTTTGATCCTGGTCAAGGTCAGGGCACACCTATAATAGCTTTCGATGGAGCAATGGATGATGCAGTGGAAACTGTGTTGAGAACAAGTGCAACTTGGACAGTTACTACAGGTCCAACACTTTTCAATATTCGTTTACGTGATGCTTATAACAATTGGGGACCATTGTTCAAAAAAACAATCTTTCCTTATGGTGCAAATACAAATGTGAAATTAATAAAGGAAACAGGTCCCATTACTATTTGTAAAAATTCAAATGTAACCCTAACGTATAATGGACCTAATGGATTTGCAACAACATGGTTCGATGGTTCTAAAAATTCAACCATAACTTTCACCCCAAAAACTATTGGTTATTATGGTGTTAGTGCCACTTTAGGAAATAACACTTATGTCGATAGTATTTATGTCGATTTCTTGCCATCGCCAACACCAACGATTAATCTAGCAGGTTCAATTTTAGTCTGTGGTTCAAGTGCTATAACATTATCAACTACAGCAACTCCAAACACAACTTTCCAATGGTATTTGAACAACACATTAATTAGTAGTGCGACAAGTGCGAATTATTTACCGACTGAAGTTGGGAGTTATTATGTTGAAGCAACCTCTACCTTGAATTCATGTGTTGGAAAATCAAATTCAACAACCCTATTCACTGTTGCATCAATAACTCCATCGGGTTCAGTTTCAAGTTGTACAAATCCAGTGGTATTATCAACTTCTGAAGGTACAGGTAACACATATCAATGGAAATTAAATGGTGGTAATATTCAAAATGCTACAACTTCGACTTACAATGCAACATCATCGGGGGCATATTCTGTAACAATAACAAATGGGACATGTATTTCAACCTCAGCGAATACTAATGTTACGATTAACCCTACACCTGAAGTACCAACTATAAGTACAAGCGGTACAACAACATTCTGTGCAGGTGGATCGGTAACATTTACTTCGTCAAGTGCAATAGGGAATACTTGGTCAAATGGTGCAACAACACAATCAATAATTGTTACAGAAACTGGCAATTACTCGGTTACTGTTTCAAACGGAACTTGTTCGGCAACATCAAGTACAACAAATGTAACTGTTAATCCGTCACCAACTAAGCCAACAATTAATGCAAGTGGAGCAACAACATTTTGTGCTGGTGGTTCAGTAACACTTACCTCATCAAGTGTAACAGGTAATACATGGTCGAATGGAGCTACAACGCAATCCATAATTGTTTCGGAAAGTGGAGACCATTCGGTAACTGTTTCTAACGGAATATGTTCGGCAACTTCAAGTTCTACGGCTGTTATTGTTAATCCGTTACCAACTAAGCCAACAATTAATGCAAGTGGAGCAACAACATTTTGTTCTGGTGGCTCGATTACACTTACTTCATCAAGTTCAACTGGAAATACTTGGTCAAATGGTGCTACAACTCAGGCAACAACTGTCACTGCAAGTGGAGATTACTCGGTAACTGTTTCAAATGGAACTTGTTCGGTAACATCAAGTCTAACAACAATAAATGTAGAAGCAGGACAAAAAATAACTTCACAACCATCAAACCAAACAGCTATTATTGCTGGTACATCCCAATTTGGGATAATTTCATCAAATGCGAATTCAACTTATCAATGGCAAACAGACCTTGGAGTTGGTTTTCAAAATATTAGCAATGTGGGGCAGTACAGTGGAACAACAAATAATACATTAAAAGTTTCCAATATAACCTTGATTAATAACAACCAGAAGTTTCATTGCATTGTTACTTCTGGAAATTGTATGGAAACTTCTAATACAGCAGTATTAACAGTGAATAATACTATGGGGCTAAATGAGCAGAATGCAGAAATATTATTTTCAGTATACCCAAACCCTGCAAATAACTACATAAATATTAAAGCAGATCAAAAATTATATGGTAGTGCATTTACTATTTATGACTTAGTTGGAAAGTCAGTATTGCAGGGTAAAATAGTTGCAGAAACTTCAAAAATTGAACTAAGCAGTTTATCATCTGGTTTTTACTTAATAAAAATCGAAGGTAATTATAATAAAACGTTTAGAATTGGTAAAGAATAGATTATTTAATATTCTCCCTTGCACAGCTATGTTGGACAGTGTAAGGGAGAGTATTCAAAAGCTATTTAACACTTAAAAATTTAAAAATATGGCAGCAAAACATTTCATGATTTATTATCAGAAAGGAAGTGGGACTTACATTGTAACTGAACCTCGTCCTTGGGCACGTGAAAACAAACATCATTTTCCTGATTATGATTTTGTTATTAAGCATCCAACTTCAAATGAAGTTGATGAATGGTTGATTAAGAACAAGAATTTTAAAAAAGTAATCAATACGAACGAAATAATTTTGGTTCAAAATATTGATCCTAATTTAGTTTTGTAAAGAATGTATTAATCCTTGGTCATAGTTTAGTTCGGTGGTCTTTTTGTTCGGCTCAGGCTTCTACCTGAGTCTAATGGGAAGGAAAGATACTGCTTACTACATTAAAATCAAATCGGCTGGATTTCTTCAAAGAAGTTTAGCCGTTTTTTATCGTGATGACAGAGTTCCAACTCTGTCTTCTTATTCTCCACTGACAGAGTTGGAACTCTGTCATCCTAGTCCGGAAGTTTATTATTTTTCGGAACTCAATGTTGTATAATTTTTTTGATGTCTACTCTGAAATGTCTTAATTCACACATTTATCAATCTGTTGAATAATTTCTTATTAAAAGGAACATTCTTGTGCATACATTATTTTGTGATATGCATCACATTGTCTATATTTGCAACTTATTTAGTCAAACATAAACGAAAATGCAAACAGATTGTAAAACATGCCCTTTTAAAACCAAGGCCACATCTATGTTGTGTGATTGTAGCCTCGATGCCCTGACTAATAATCATTTAGAGCTAAAATTAAAGAAGGGTGATTCCATTATCAAACAAGGTATGTATTCTACAAACGTTGTTTTTCTACGCACCGGTTTGGCAAAAATACATTTGGCAGGGCCTTATACAGAGCAAATTGTGAAAATGGTGAATGCGCCCAGCTATTTGGGTTTGCCCACAACCTTTGGCAGTAAAATCAATCAGTATTCAGTAACGGCAGTGTCGGATGTGGAGGTTTGCTTTATTGATTTGGAGGTTTTCCAAACAATTTTAGACGACAACAAGGAATTCACCCGTGAAATAATACAGGAGTTTTGCAAAAATGAATTGGAGTCCTTCCGTCGTTGTGCCAATCGTACTCAAAAACTGATTCGAGGAAATATGGCAGATGCATTACTTGAGTTTGCGAATAATATCTTTAAATCAGATACATATACTTTACCATTATCCCAAGCCGAATTAGCCAATCTGATTGATACAAGTAGAGAAAGTGTGAGTAGGGTTTTGACTGAATTTGACAAGGATGGCATCATACAAATGACTGGAAAACAAATAGAAATATTAAAAAAGGAATCGTTGAAGTTGATCAGCCAGAATGGTTGATTAAATGGAAGAATGAAGGTAAATTAATAAAAACGGTGGCTATCTTCTCGAAGACAACCACCGTTTTTCAATTTATACTAATATCAAATTAGCTCCAAATACCACTACCTAAAGGAAGAATAATACGACCATAAGTTTTATTCAGCAAATTAGCACCGGCAGCATAAAAACCAAGCAATGAGATAACTAATTCAGTCCAAGCGGCAATTTCGTGCCATATTTCGCCCATACCAAACGAACTCATCATCAAACCAATAAACAGCACATCAATCAATACCATAATGGCAATGAGCACTTTGTTGGTTTTTAATGCGGCAATGGTTAGAAACACCGAAATAATGAGGTATCCCAAAAAGACCATTCCCAATTGACGAACATCAAAACCAGCTGCTAAAACAGGTCCAAAGGCACCAGTTTTGATTAACCATGTGGCTGCCATCGAAATCCAGAACAAACCATATAGTGAGAAAGCAGTTGACCCAAACAAATTGTTGTGTTTAAAATCATAAATAGCAGCCATCACTTGAGCCATACCGCCCAAGAAAAAAGCACATGGTATTAGTAGCGATAGACCATCTGTCCAACCTAATTTTTGAGATGCGGCTACCAACGTAACCATAGCCAAGCCTGTAAGCCCAAGCGGAGTTGGGTCGGCTACTTCAATGCGAATAGAAGTTCCTTTTTCGAGCATAAAATGTTGTTTTAGTTTTGTTTTACGGTGACAAAGATAATTAAAAAATCAAAATGACACAAAAAGTATGATTTTTCTATTTCAAGGATGTGATTTCTTGAATGATTTCAATCATGTTTTTGATTTTTGGGTGTATGGAAAATTATTTAAAAACAAGACAACTTATTAATAACAATGGTTCGTTATAAAAAAGTCTATTTTCATTTATATTCAATATATTAACCGTGGCTTTTATTGAATTTGACTTTATTCTTTTAAAAGAGTAAACGCAAAGCCGCAAAGTTTTAAACACCTTATAACAATGCTTCGTTAAACTTAATGTTAATCAGTTGAATATCAAGAAAATAAACT
>JBAXAD010000244.1:0-5518 GCA_037142715.1 Paludibacter sp.
CGATGGACAATTGCTTAATTCTTGTTCCATTGCTTAATTCTTGCTCTACTGTCCAATAATGTTAGTTCTGCCGAAACTACTGCTAAAAGAAAGCACAATTGCTGAATTTATTCCGTCTGCAAGCACTTTTATAAACACTTTTGTTGGGAGCTGGCATTCTGTCTGTCGTTGCTCTGTTGTCCATAGTTACTTCTGTCTTTGGTGCGTTGGCTTGCAAACTCATTTTATTTTTTTGCGTTGATTTATGTGTTGGCAAAAAAATAAAATGTGCTTGCAAATGCGTTGGCGTTTATGTTTGTTTTGTCCGCTGTCATTAGTTAAAATACTATTTTCACATCTTCTTTGTAATTCTGTAATGTTCCGTTCAAACTCGCTGTCCAACCGTCAATAAAAACCTTGCCGTTTTTAATTGCGTTTGAATAATCATCACTGGTTATTTTCTGACTGTTGGTTATGTAATAATGGTTGCCGATTTTGTAAATGCAATCTTTTACTACTTCTTCGGGAACTTGTGTTGGTTCATCTAAACCAACGGTGAAAATCATGTTATAAATACGACTTAAAGCATCGGTTTCATTTTCGGTTATTGAAATTTGCCCTTTTTCATCCACTTTTAACTTTGGAGCTTCTACGCTGTCAAACACTTTAAACCCAATGTCGGGAACTTGTTTTTTATTTTCTTCAAACATTCCGCTTTTGCTGTTTTCTGCTTCAACGTCTTTGGCAATTTTTTCTCCTGCTCGTTTTAAGCGTTCTATTGTTATGCTTGAAATTACTGGTGGTAAATTATTATCAATGCAAAACTTGTATGCAGGTTTATCTTCTTTGATAGGTTCGTCTACTTGACAAAGAATAAATTTTCTTTTGCCTCCATCTTCTGCATTTAGTTGCATTACTGCTTGTCCTGTTGTGCCAGAACCTGCAAAAAAGTCGAGAATGATTGAAACGTCATTTGTAGAAGCTCTAATAATTTCTTTTAGCAATTTTGTTGGCTTTGGAGTATCAAAGATTTCTCTGTTTCCAAATATTAATTCAATTTCTTCTTTTGCAGATGAAAAGGTTCCCATTTCATCAATTATTGAATCAAAAAAATATTCTTGCTCCTCATTTTCGAATATTTTCAAACGAGGCACACCATCACCATCTTTTGGAAAAAAAATCTTCTTTTTTGAAAGAAGTAATTTAAAATCTTCTTTGCTTACATAAAACTCTCTTGTTAATATTCTACCACTTGGAAGCTCTATTGAGTAATAATTAGGAGAGTTCGTATCTGATTTTTCCTCGGCTAATGAGATAATTCCAGATTCCCAATTACCTCTTGGGTCGCTATCAGGATTAGTTTTATCGAGCTTCCAATTTGGTAACAACTTCACTTTTCCCAGGGAAGTTTGAAACTTATTTTTGTAAACCCCTACAATGAATTCATGAGTATTCTTAATTCTAGATATTTTTTTAGTGTTTCCTTGTTTACCATTTTTACGCCATATGATTGTTTCAAATGAATCATCACCGAATAAATCACTAACAAGATGTATTAGGTTATGACACTCATGTTCATCGATACTTATGAACATAATTCCATCCTTCATCAATAAATCCCTTGCTAATAATAAACGAGGATACATAAACGCCAACCAACCGTTGTGACTCTTTTTTGTTTTAAAACTAAAATCCATTCGTGCAAAATCACTTTCACTCAAGTTTGCCAAGCCTAAAACTTCTGCTTCCTCCTTGTCAAATTTATCGGGATAGACAAATTCCTCGCTAGTGGTATTGTAAGGTGGGTCAATGTAAATACAGTTTATTTGACCGCTGTAAAAGTTTTTTAGGATTTTCAGACTTTCTAAATTATCGCCTTTCAGCACCAAATTTTGTGTCGTGTCAATTCCCTTGCTTAAAGCAGTATTGAGGTGTAATTCCTTATCTGTTTTTTGAGCATATTTAGCCCTAGCAAAGTTTCTGCCTACGAAATTTAAACCGTAGCCATTTACCTTTTCGTCAATTGGTAAACCCAAAACGGTTTTTAATTCCTCTAAGTTTATTTCGGTGTCTCTTATAATGTTCGGATAGTTCTCTTTAAGAAAACTCAATAGTTTGTTTTCGCTGGTTTCTGTGCCAACAACTGTGAATCCTGCGTTTATAAATTCTTGTTCTGCCATTGTCTTATGCGTTATTTATCAATGCCGCTAATTGCGTTTTATTAATACGTTCTTTGAATGAAATTTTAATGTTTTTGTCTTTGTAGTATTTGCCTAATGCTTCAAAATATTTTTTGGCAAAATCAATTTTCCCTTTTTCATCTATGGGAATAGCTGCTGACGATTTATAGCCTTTTGCTTCAACTACAAGAAATATATTATTGCCTTCTGTGCTTCTGATAGCGTAGCAAAAATCGGGGTTGTAATCGCCTAACGGAGTTTTTATTTTCAAGCGAGGAAGTTTACCGAATATTTCAATGCTATCAATGTCGGGGTCTTGCTCCACAATTTCCAATTCAAAATCGCTATCGTATTCAATTACTTCTTCAAATACCCATTTTGTTTTCAAAGAAAAATCGCCTGTAATTTCTTTTTGAAATTTGCCAACGCTTCCTGTGTCTAAATAGGTTTTCCCGTGTGTTGAGCCTGTCGAAACATCGGTCTTGAAAACATTTGGCAAACCTGTTCCATTAATTCCGTCATATTTAATATTTGCTTTGAGCATTGCAATTAAGTTCTTGTTGATTATTTCGGAAATTTCTCTTTGTGCCTGTTCGGGATTATTGCAAAGCATTTTAGTTTTAAAATCATCACTCAATGCATTGAAAACCTTTACAACAAATGAAATTGGTGTTTTGGTGTTGTTGGACAAAGTGCGAACCAACTCCAAATAATCAACTTTGCTTTTGTATGAAACTGTGTCGGTTAGTTTTTCAGTAATTGCTCCTTGTTCGCCAATCTTGTTTACGTTGAGTTCTGCACGTATGGTCTGCAACAAAATTTCCTCAATGTTTACAGCTTCTATTTGTGTTTTGATGTTTTGTATCAATTGGTTTTCTTGTTCTTCGGCAAGAGTTTCTAAAACATAAAAAGCATTTTTGTTGATGGCGTTCCAAAGGTTTTGAAACTCTTGTAAGTGTGTTGCCTTTATGAAAACTTTCTTTTTCTCTTTTTTCTTCTCGGCTTTCTGAACATACGTATTTGTGTCAGTTGCAAACAAGCTTTCAATTGCTTTTACTTGTTCTGCGGGTAAATTTTGTTCTTTCAAAATCGAAGAGAACTCAGGCGATTTTTCATAAATCTTTTGCCCATCAACTATTGCCTTGCGAACAATCATTTTTTTGTCCTTCAATACGTCATCAACCAATGTAATTATTGTGTCATCATCAAAGTTCGATTTTTCTTTTAGTGTTTTAATCAGTTCCTGCTCTGTAAATGTTTCAGAAATCAGGAAAGAGTTACTTAAAATTTCATTTTGAATTGCCTCAACAAAACCGTGTTCTTTGCTTGACACAACAACATCAAGGTTGTTGATTTTCCAAAATTCCTCTTGGTCGTCATTTAAATTTTTTAGTGTGTATCGTTGTAAGTTTTGATTTACGCAAATGCGTAAACCACGCCCAATCTGTTGCAGTTTTGACATTTCGCTTCCTTGATTGGATAGTTTACAAATGGTAAAAACATTAGGGTTATCCCAACCTTCTTGCAAAGCCCAAATAGAGAAAATAAAACGTGAGGGACTTTCAAAAGATAGTAATTTCTTTTTGTCTTTTAGAATTTCATCAACCCCTGCTTTTACTTTTTCGTCAGCGTTTCCTTTGTCACCCGAAAAATATCCTTTGTGAACCTGCAAAGTGTTGTCGCTGTCAAAATCGCTTTGTAAAAATTTACAATACTCACTTGATTGGTCAAGTTTGCTTACAATTTCTGTGTATTGCTTTTTGTATTCTTCTTCAAATATGTTTTTGACTTTCGGATTTTTGCCACGAAACAAACTGGTGTCAGCTTCCATAAAAAACAAAGTGAGTGCTTTTACGCCTTGCTCAAACAATGTTTTTTCTTTCTCAAAATGTATTTTGATTGTTTCTTTAATCATTGCCCGCAATGATTCGTCCGACAAAGAATAATCAACTTTTTCAATGGTGTCGTCCGCTAAAACAATGATATCTTTGTTTATTTTCTTTATGCTTTTACCATTGAAAACTGCTCCAACACCTAATTTACGTCTTGCAATAATTCCATTGGTTAATGTGCTTACAAAGGCTTTATTAACTGTTCCAACTTTTTCAATTCCTATGAGTGTATCTGTATTTTCAATTACGTCTTGTGTGTAAACCACAATTTTCTTTACCAAGTTTTGTCGGAAAGAAGAAATGCTATCTAATACATACGCAACATTGGATAAAGGCAAACTGTCTTTCTTCTTTGGAAATGTTGCTCCAAAACGTAAATAGAAATTGGCAAAACCTTCAAAATGTGTTTTGAAAGCATTGCCTTCAAAACGGTGAGGTTCGTCCATTATCACAATTGGATTTAAGCGTTTCAAACATTCCAAATACGATTTTGGCGGTTCCTGATTATTTACGAATAATTCAGGTGCGCTCATTTCTCGTTCCAATGGACGATTGAGAATATTATCCTTACTGTTAAACGAACTTGGTGTCATTACCAAAACTGATAAGTGAGAAGTGCCAATAAATTGTTTTATCGCAGAAATGTTGCCACCTTCATAAACAAAAGTCTCAATTTCTTTTTCTCTTTCGTTGGCGTAAATAGTTTTAAAGTAAGCTTTAGTGTCTTCTAAGTTTGTTTTTGTTCCCTCTCGGATTGGAACTGTTGGAATAAGAACGATAAACTTTTTGTAGCCAAAGTTTTTGCTCAGTTCAAAAATAGATTTGATAAACGTGAACGTTTTACCCGTTCCCGTTTCCATCATTATATCAATGTTTTTGTTGTCTTGAACAGGAAAATTGTATTTGTTCTTTTTATGGTGTTCAGTTAGCACATCACCAAAATTTATTTTTTGGCGAAGACTTTCAAAAAGACTGATAATGTTATTTACGCAGTCCTCTTGATAGGCTTGTATTTCATATTGAAACTGTTTTATTTCTAATTTTGTCGTCATTTATTACTTCAATTTTTCAATTTACAAAGTTAAGTTTTTTAACCTCATTTCTGTCAAAAGTTGCCTCCAAATTGTTAACTGTCCACCTGTCTAGCGGTGGGTGGTCTTTGGGTGCTGTTGGGATTTTGTCTGTCGTTTATTGTTTGTTTAATGTTGGTAGTATCTTCTGCTACGCTTGCACCTAACTCTTAAAAAGACGCATGTTTGTAATAAATACTTATTTTTCTTTACCCTATTTCTGCGTCCGTTCGCTAGCGAAGGTAGGGGATTATTGAATACAACTTTTTTTCGTTATCACGTACATTTTAAATAGATGAAACTACTGTATACTAATAGTAATAAGCCTCTTTATTTTGAGCGGAAATTAGTTTTATTGAGATATTGGCATTTTGCAATAACTGTATAAAAAACGGGC
>JBAXAD010000245.1:0-5457 GCA_037142715.1 Paludibacter sp.
CAATTGATATGTTTAAAAAAATTACTATTTTTACTCCCTAAAAATATCACTTCCCGAGATTTGTAATTTTAAAAACAAAGCTATACCGAAGAATATGAATCAATCTACAAAAACCATTATAGCTTTATTGTTTGTTTCATTTTGGTTGCAAAGTGTTATTTTTGGACAAAATAAATACCTTGATTTAATCAAACAAGACAACTTCCAAAAAGCAGAAAAGCTCATAACCAACGAATTATATGACCATTACGATGATATCGCCTTGAATTATGCCATGGCAATTTTATTGATTGACCCAGATTACAAACGTAGTAATACAGAAAAAGCATACAAGTATTTAGCGAAATCAAAACAGCTATTTGTCCGCAACAAAGATGCACGTTTATTGAGAAACTTGAGTAAAATCCCTATTAATCTAGGGGTATTTGAAAATGTGAACGAACGAATTTGTGGATTGGCATTTGAGGATGCTTTGAAAATAAATACAGTTGCAAAGTACAGCAAATTCATCGATTATTATAAAACCGCACCTGCAACTTATCAACTAAAAGCCACATTGATAAGAGATAGTCTTGCATTCCAATTGGTTACTTCCAGCAATACTTTCGAGGCCTATCAATCATTTGTTAGCAGATACACAAAAGCTGTACAATATCAGTTGGCAGTAATAAAAAGAGATAGCATTGCTTATGAAAAAGCGAAGAAGGCCGATAGTCTGCTCGTTTACAAAGCTTTTGCAAATGATTACCCCCAAGCAAAACAGAAGAATCAGGCTTTGAAAAAAGTATACGAAATGGCTTATAACGAAGCTCGTAAAACGAATACTTCTGAATCTTACCGTAAATTTGCTGAAGAATATCCCAATAGTTCACAATATCAACGAGCGTTCAAAATATTTGAAGAAAAGCAATTTCTTGACAATACTTCACAGGGTGGTAATTGGCTACGATATAAGGATTTCTGCGAAAAATATCCCAACAATTCATGGAAATCCGTGGCGCTTGACAGTATTTATTCCTTCGTCGAAAAAACTAAAAATCTTGATGCCTTGCAATGTTTAGTGGACAATACAACTGGAAGTAGAAGGGAGAAAATGTTGTTGGTCTTGCACCAACTTATGACGAGTGATGGCGAAAAGTTGACCTTGGATTTATTTTACAACAAGTACAAAGACAATTCGCTATCAAAACTAAAGACTGCTGATTATGAAATGGTTGACATGGCCAAAAAGCTGTTTCTACACTTGAATTATAAGCCTAAAGAAAGTTTGAAATTCGATGTTTACATTCGATTGGCAGCTCCTCGCGAAAAAGCTTTTGTGGCTTTACAAAAAATGATTTCCTTGGATTTGAATCAAAAAAAATGGAAGGAAGCATTACGTACAGTTAAATTTTATGCTCCGTTTTTTGGCAAATCGAATAAAGAAATAAGTGATTTAATATACCTATTGGAGAAAAAGACTGACAAATCTATAAAAATAAATTCTATAGGAAATGCTATTAATTCTAGCACCGGGGGCGAATATACACCAGTAATAGCAGCCGATGATAAATCCTTGTATTTTTGCGGCCGCGACAGAAAAGACAATGTAGGTGGCGAAGATATTTTTGTTTCTCAAAGAAAAGATGGTGTTTGGCAACCGGCAGAAATTATTAATGCATTGTCCTTCAAACACTCAAATGATGCACCTTTGAGTGTTTCGGCAGACGGCACATCAATGTTGCTTTTTAAATCTGGAAAAATACTACATTCCGACAAATCAACAAAAGGCTGGACAAAAGCCGTAGCTTTTCCCGACATTATAAATGCTGCCACCTGGCAAGCTGATGCCATGATTTCGAGCAATGGTAAGGCATTGTTATTCGCGTCTACAAAAAAGGGTGGTTATAATTTGTTTTCGGAAAATAACGCTTCTGAGACCTACCATGGTGGGAATCTGTATTTTTCTGACATTTATGTTTCATTGCTCAACAAATCAAATAAATGGGGAGAACCAATCAATTTGGGGGAAGTTATTAACACACGGTTTTGTGACAGAATGCCATTTTTACATCCCGACATGAAAACGCTCTATTTCAGTTCCGATGGTCATGGCGGATTAGGAGAACTAGATGTCTATAAATCAACACGATTAGCCGATAGTTGTTGGAATTGCTGGAGCGAACCTATAAATTTGGGGAAAGAAATAAACACGGAATCGTCGGACTGGGGCTACAAAATAGCAACGGATGGCCAAACAGCCTATTTTGCAAAATGTAATGAAAACGGTCAAAACTATGATATATTTTACTTGAACTTACCCAAAAATTTGCAGCCCAACCCAGTAGTGACCATTTCTGGTAAAATAACAGACAAAAATAATCAGCCAATAAGTGTAGAAATTCACTGGAAAGACATTGATACTGGCGAAGATATTGGACAATCGAAAAGTGACCCAACCGATGGAAATTACTTTATTGTATTGCCTGTGGGGAAAAAATATCGTTATTATATTGACCATGAAAAATTCTTTCCCAATAAAACCGATGTGGATTTACGAAACCAGAAAAAATCAACGCATATTGAAACAAAAATAACACTAACAGCTTATAAAGACCTTACCGAAAAAGGTAATTTATTGCCATTCTGTAATTTACTATTCAATACAGCCTCTTATGAATTACTTGACAATACAAAAGAAGAGCTGAGACAAGCTGCCAAAGTGATCATTAGCAACCATCTGAAAATTGAAATTATGGGACATACCGACATTATGGGCGATGAAAATAAAAACCAAACCTTATCGATAGAAAGATCGGAAGCTGTTAGAAATTTTTTAATTAGTGAAGGATGTAATGCCCAAAATTTAACTCTGTTTGGTTATGGAAAAACAAAACCGATAGCTAAAAACGATGCCGAATCGGGAAGGGCAAAAAATAGACGGGTGGAGTTAATGATAGTGGGAAGTAAGTAGAAATGACCCCTAACCCCTAAAGGGGAATTAAGTAAGTATTTGATTTATACAAACTTTATTTTGACAACTGTCTTTTTTTATGTAAAATTTTAAGTACCAAAACTATCCTAATTCTCCGCCAGCTGGCGGACTAAGGGTGCTTATTTAGTGGCTAGGGTGCTTTTGTCAATTCCTCCAGCACTTCAAAAACAATAGGGCAAGTAGATGCATTCTTTATCGTCAAATTAAAAATTTGAAAAAACTTTCTACGGTCGGTATGCGGATATTCGCGGCAGGCTTTGGGCCGTGATTCGTAGATAGAGCAGTAATTATCAGCTCCCAAAAACGGACAAGGCATTGATTTAAAAACCATATCGCCATCTTCGTCGATACGGAGATAATTTACAACTACTTCCGAAGCCTTGATTCTTAAAGCTTTGGCCATTCGTTCCAAATCTTTATCGGTAATTCTGGGACCAAGTGAGCGGCAACAATTAGCACATGACAAACAATCGGTGCGTTGAGAAATTTTATCGTGAAGCGCATGTACCTGCAAATCCATTCCTTCTAGTTTCTTTTTGTTTTTTACATGAAAACGCTTCCATTCAGGTTCGCATTTTGAAGCCAGCAATGGCAATGATTTATAATCTATTTGTTTGTTCACCTGTTATTTATGAGTAAAATTGAATTACAAAAGTAGACATTTATAGTTTAAGAATCAAAACACTTTCAATATTCCACAAAAAAATTGTATCTTTGCAGCCGTTTTTAATTACAAACACTTATTTTTAATATGAGTCTATTAAGTAATGTTTTGGGACAATATGATGCGCCCCAACAAGCTAAGGCTAATGGTCTTTACCCCTATTTTCGTGCTATTGAATCTGATCAGGACACTGTTGTACAAATAGATGGAAAACCTGTTTTGATGTTTGGTTCAAATAGTTATCTTGGACTTACAAATCACCCTCGATTAAAAGAAGCTTCAATTAAAGCAATAGAAAAATACGGTACAGGTTGTGCTGGCTCACGTTTTTTGAATGGCACCTTGGATATACATCTTGAATTGGAAGACCGCTTGGCTAAATTGGTTCACAAAGAATCAGCTTTGGTTTATGCTACAGGTTTTACCGTAAATTCTGGCGTTGTACCTTGCGTTACTGGTCGCGAAGATTATTTAATTTTTGACGAATATGACCACGCTTCAATCATTGAAGGAAAACGGGTTTCTTATTCCAAATTGTTGAAATACCGTCATAACGATATGGATTCATTGGAAAAAATGCTAAAAAAATGCGACCCAGATAAGTTGAAACTTATTGTAACGGATGGCGTTTTCAGTATGGAAGGCGATGTGGCTAAATTACCTGAAATAGTTGAATTGTCGAAAAAATACAATGCCTCCATATATGTTGACGAAGCTCACTCACTGGGTGTTTTCGGTAAAACAGGCGCTGGTGTTTGCGAACATTTTGGAGTATCCGATGATGTGGATTTAATCATGGGAACTTTCAGTAAATCATTGGGTACCATTGGTGGATTTATTGCTGCCGACGAAAATATCATCAACTATTTGAAACACAATTCACGCACATTGATTTTCAGCGCATCTATCACACCCGCTTCTACAGGTTGCGTTTTGGCAGCCTTGGATGTAATGGCTGACGAACCTTGGCGCAAAGATGCTTTGTGGGCAAATACTGAACGTGCAAAAGCAGGTTTCTTGAAAGCCGGATTTGAAATTGGACCTACAGAAACACCTATCATTCCACTTTTTGTTCGCGATAACACCAACACTTTCAAGCTTACACGTATGTTGATGGACGATGGCGTATTTGTGAACCCAGTGGTTTCGCCAGCAGTTCCTTCTGAAGATTCTCTTATTCGCTACTCATTGATGGCAACACATACCTTCGACCAAATTGACGAATCTATTGAGAAAATTTCAAGGGATGCACGCAAATTGGGAATAATTAAGTAAGAAAAGAACCCCTAGCCCCTAAAGGGGAAACGAGGTTAGTCTGTTTTACTTAAAAGACAACTAATTTTAATAGGGTTAGCTATTAAAATATAAACGATTTATATATAGATGAATAGAACGGGTTTGAACAACAAGCTGGTTCTATTCTTCATTTAATAATAGTCATATATCTAAAGTCAAAGGACGAAAGTCTAAGTCTTTAGTGCTTTGACTTTTGACCTAAGACACAAAAATATGATTACCGTCTCAAATCTCGCCATTCAGTTTGGCAAACGTGTATTATTCTCAGATGTAAACCTCAAATTTACTGCTGGTAATTGCTACGGCATAATTGGCGCCAACGGTGCCGGAAAATCTACACTTATTCGCATCCTCAGCGGCGATTTAGATCCTACAAAGGGCACCATTCAATTTGGACCTGGCGAGCGACTTTCTGTATTAAAACAAGACCACTTTGAATTTGATGAAATGACGGTGATTGACACCGTGATGATGGGTCACAGCGTGCTTTGGAAAGTAAAAGATGAAAAAGACAATATTTATC
>JBAXAD010000246.1:0-5438 GCA_037142715.1 Paludibacter sp.
GGTGAAATTTAAATCCGTTTTTTTTAATCCGCTATATCTGAGTAAATCAGCGTTCTATTTCTTTTGTGGTTCTAGCTTGTCCAGGCTAGGTGCTAGGGATTCATTACTTCTCTCCTTTTACCCTCCTTCTTATTTCAGTTTTATTCCATTAAGGGACAAATTTATGAATAATCTTTGGAATAACAAGATAAAAACAAATATAATACACATTTAATTAAGTATGTATTATTAATGTATTTGTAATGTATAGTATATGTATTATGTATGTATTATTATAAAATCGAATAAAAGTGAACTATATACTTACTATATAGGAAGAGTGACTTTCAAAATTTTCAATATTTTCAAAACTTGCATAATTCTCATACCTTCTTTTGTCATCAATTACTTTTGCATTATAAGCAATCAAAATGTGTGATGTCTGTCAATAGTGAAGTTGTAAAAACGATTCAAGTGGTTTTCTTTTTTGAAGACAATTTTACAAATTTCCGATTCCTTTTATCAAAGAAAAACCATGAATTCATACAGCAAAAAAGACAAATTACAGCCTTGAAAATGACAAATACAAACTAAATTATTTGAGAAATCTATATTGAAAAATACTTTTTTTGAATGACAAAGAGACAAAAAGTTAAAGTTTCAAGAATGAAAAATACTAACTTGAAGTATTCTAAAAAACAGCTACAGTAACCATAAGATATACAAGTAGTTATGAAATGCCGATTTTTTAACAATGACCTGTCTTTTTTTTGACGACTTTGAAAATGTAGATTTGCGCCAAATTCGGAACCAATTTATTAGTACACGCAGCTTTTTTTTGCACATAAAATTTCAAGAAAGAAATTGTAGAGAAAGAATAACAACTTGAGTATATTTTTAAAAATAAAAAATGAAACTCCCATGACCAATGCATCACAATTACTTTCGGGATTTGGATACACATGGAGATGATTATTGATGAATCTAACCACTCTCTATTCCCCCTTTAGGGGGTTTGGGGGCTTATTGTAAACTGATGAAAAATCGATGTTGCATGAACTAAAAATACCACTGCCATTTTGTCAATTCTATTTGCTGATTTCGGAATGCAACCCCAACTTTGCAATGGAATTAGAAAACAATAAAATTGAAAGGTTATAAAGGTGTATTTAAAAAGATGAATATACAGCTTGAATTCTAAATAGGTTCTAAATAAGAATTGTTAAATACTGTAATACGTTGAAAATCAATAGGGCTAAATTTTGTCCTTTGAAAAAAGGGCATCAAATAGTAGTTTTGAGCACGAAATTCAGGGAAATTTAGAACTGGTTTATATTTTAGTTAGATACGAGAAACAAGATGATAGAATCAAGAGACTAGACAAGAGAAATTAGACAAGAGAATCAAGAGACAAGAAACAAGATAAAAAGAAAACAACATTAGGTTCATATTAGGTACAAGATGAAAATGAATCAATTTAGGGAAATTTGCAACGCAGTTTTTACTATTCGGAGTGCGACTCCAAGTCGCGCCCCGAAGAGTAAAAAAGATAACCAAACTAAAAAGCGATGAGAAATCGCAACAAGAAACTATAAAATATTAGTGCAAAAAAAAGCAACCATATTGCCCCCTGATCCACACATCGGAAATTTGTCGGAATTAATAAATTCCTATAAACAAATATATGATATGGAAATTCAACGCTTGAAGTTAGAAAACAAAGCATTGAAGGAGGAAATTTGTGAGCTTAAGAAGCATAAGAAAAAGGAAGAACTCAAAAAATATTATACCGAAGCACAAGTAGCAGAAAAACTTCAAATAACCCGTCAGACTTTATACAATTATCGTAAAAAGGGTTTTATTACTCCTTCCAAAAACGGAAATGTAATACGATACTCACAACAGGACATTGACAATTTTAAATAATTGAAAGATTTGAAAACCCAATATTAATAATAATAAAAATTGAAATCACAACAAGAAACTAAAAAATATTAGTGCCAAAAACAGCAAACATATTGCCCCCTGACCCTTATGACAGAAATCTGATGGAAACATTTATTTCCCTACAGAAACAGTTATTAGCGGGTCAACATCGCATAGAGCAACGACTCGATGCGATGGAGGCACAACTATGTCAGCCAAAGAAGCACAAGAAAAAGGAAGAGCTTGTAACCTTATTTACAACTGATGAAGTGGTGGAAAATTATAACTCCTCACGTCAGACTTTGTTTAACGACCGTAAAAGGGGAATACTCAAATGCTCGAAACGTGGCAATAGAATCAGATATACCAAAGAAGATATTGATAATTATAGAGAAATATTAGAGTCGATGAAGGTTTAATTTTGTTAGTGTGCTATTAATTAAAATTTAATGAGTAGTTTTGTGGGTGTTATTTTTAAAATCCAACTTCCAATTTTAAACTCCAGACAAGAACCTAATGGCATTCAACGAAAATACGCGTGTAAAGATTCCGGTTATTTTGCATTTATGTCGATTGGGTTATACCTATATTTCGTTGTCAGATGCCAAGTGGGATGTACAGACCAATATATTTACGGATATTTTCAAAGAAAGCATACAACGCCTAAATCCCTCATTGGCTGGTAAGGATGTAGATGGCATATATGATGACATTTCATTGAGTCTTGAGAATGAGGATTTGGGGAAAGCATTCTACGAGAAATTGGTGAGCAGATCAGGAGTACGGTTAATCGACTTTGAAAACTTTGAGAATAATTCCCTGCATGTAGTCACCGAATTGACCTACAAAAAGGATGATGAAGAATTCCGCCCCGATATTATACTGCTGATTAATGGAATGCCGTTGGTGTTTATTGAAGTGAAGAAGCCCAATAACCAGGATGGAATTCTGGCAGAACACAAACGCATACAGACCAGATTCAGCAATAAGAAGTTCCGCAAGTTTGCCAATATCACCCAACTGATGGTTTTCTCGAACAACATGGAATATGACAATAACTCCATACAACCCATTGAAGGTGCTTATTATGCCACGGCATCTTATCAAAAACCCAATTTCAATTACTTCAGGGAAGAAGACAAATTTGATTTGAACAGTTTGCTCTCCGAACTTGATGATGCGCATGAGAACGAGGTTTTAAAAGATACCAACTGCTTCAGTATCAAAAATGCAGCGGAGTTCATCACCAATAAAAACCCTGATTCCCCCACCAATCGTATTTGTACCTCACTGTTTCAGCCTGAGCGCTTGTCGTTTATGCTCCAATATGGCATTGCTTACGTGAAGACTTCCGGCAGTTTGCAAAAACACATCATGCGTTATCCGCAGCTGTTTGCCACCAAAGCCATTGAAGCCAAGTTGGAAGCGGGCGTTAAAAAAGGTATTATCTGGCATACGCAAGGAAGCGGAAAAACGGCACTGGCATTTTATAATGTAAAGTACCTGACCGATTATTTCCAGAAGAAATCGGTAATTCCGAAGTTTTATTTTATTGTCGACCGGTTGGATTTATTGATTCAGGCAGGGCGTGAGTTCAAAGCGCGTGGATTGGTGGTACACGAAATCAATTCGCGTGAAGCATTTGCGCAGGACATAAAATCGACTCAGGTAATTCACAACCATTCCGGAAAACCCGAAATAACAGTGGTAAATATCCAGAAGTTTCAGGATGACCCGGATGTAATAAAAAATAACGATTACCAACTGGATATTCAGCGGGTGTATTTTCTGGACGAAGTACATCGTAGTTATAATCCCAAAGGTAGTTTTCTGGCCAATTTGAACCAGTCGGACAGCAACGCCATAAAGATTGGGTTGACTGGAACGCCTTTATTGGGCGACGATTACAATTCCAAAACGCTTTTTGGTGACTACATTCACAAATACTATTACAATGCCTCCATTGCAGATGGTTACACGCTGCGACTGATACGCGAAGAGATAGAAACCACTTACAAACTAAAGCTCAAAGAGGCACTTGAAAGCATAGATGTGCTGAAGGGGGCAGGCGATAAAAAGTATGTGTATGCGCATCACCGTTTTGTGGAACCGATGCTCGAATACATAGTGAGCGATTTTGAAAATGCACGATTGATGCACAATGATGCCACAATTGGTGCCATGGTGGTTTGCGATTCGTCAGAACAAGCCAAAATGCTACATGAAGTATTTACAGCCAATTATGCACCCAAAACAGAGCCTATAAGTTACATGATGGCTGCTGAACCTCCCGTTAGCTATTCATTAAAACACAAAGCTGACAATAAGATGAAAACATCGGCTGTGATATTGCACGATGTTGAAGGCAGAAAAAATCTAGTGGAAGACTTTAAGGATGGGAAAATAGATATTCTGTTCGTGTTCAATATGCTGTTGACTGGCTTTGATGCCCCACGATTGAAGAAACTTTACATTGCCCGCGTCATAAAATCACATAATCTGTTGCAAACCCTCACGCGCGTAAACCGCACCTACAAAGATTTTCGCTACGGCTATGTGGTGGATTTTGCCGACATCAAAAAGGAGTTTGATAAAACCAATCAGGACTATTTTCGGGAATTGCAAAATGAGTTGGGCGACGAAATGGAACATTATTCCAACCTGTTTAAAACACCCGAAGAAATCAATACCGAGATTGAACAAATAAAAGACGCTTTGTTTCATTTCGATACCAAGAATGCCGAAGTATTTTCGCAACAAATAACGCAGATAAATAACCGTGCGGAGATGCTGAAAGTAGTAAATGCGCTCAACGATGCCAAAAGCTTGTACAACCTGATTCGCCTTTCGGGCAATTACGATTTGCTTGAATCGCTCGATTTTCGTAAACTCAGCATACTGGCCAGGGAGGCAAACAATCGTTTGAACCTGATAAATACCAAGGAAGCATTAGAAAACAATGTAGATACCACCAACCTGCTGAATGTGGCATTGGAAGATGTGCTGTTTGCCTTTGTGAAAGTGGCTGAATCGGAAATGATGCTGGCCGATCAGTTGAAAGATATTCTTCAAAAAGCCAGGGAAATGTTGGGCGGTAATTTTGACCAGAAAGACCCTGTTTTTATAAGTCTAAAGGAAGAATTGGAACGACTTTTCAAAAAGAAAAACCTGAGCGAAGTAACCAAAGAAGAGATGGAAGCAAATGTAAAAGCATTGGAATCCATTTACAAAGCAGCACAGGAAATAGAACGCAAAAACCAATTGCTAAAAGCAAAATACAATAACGACGAGAAATATGCTCGCTTGCACAAACGCTTGATGGAGAAGGACCCACTCACCGACAGCGAAAGCAAATTGTTTGAAGCCTTGCAGAGTTTGAAGAAAGAAGTGGATATACAGATTTTGAACAACTACAAAATGCTTGACAACGAAGAGTATGTGCAAAAAATGATAGCACGACTGGTGATTACAGAACTAAAAAATAAACATCACCTGAACTTGGATGCCGAGCGCTCCAAACGAATTTATGGCAT
>JBAXAD010000247.1:0-5388 GCA_037142715.1 Paludibacter sp.
ATCTTCAATGGGTTTCAAATAATCATCGTTAATATTGGCTATCGACAATTTATGTTTTGTAAGAGATCCCTCTGCTGCATATGCTCCAAGAAGATACCCAAATTCATAATTAAGTGGAATCGTCTCAGGAATAGTGTAATTACAAGAGCCCATGCTTTTCATGTACACGCATCCAGGCTTAATAAATTGAGATTTGTTTGGGGTTTTCCCTTTTCCTGGGTTTTCCTTGAATAGAGGAAGGAGACAACGGCTATCGCTATGTGGAACTGTAAAGGTTTTATTTGCATTATTTTTCCACCAATGTCTCTCGTGCATAACTGCCTTTACCTTTTCGAGTTCAGTTCCGTACAAATACTCGCTGGGTGGCAAGATGTCGCGCAAATTGAGTTCGTGTATTTCCGCATATTCTAGAGGTTTTCTTGATGCGGGCAAATAGTATCCTACTTTTAGATCCTTACCATTAACGCCTTGAATTTTACCATCAATAAGCTGAAGGAAAGACTTTGCCTTGGTAGCAATTACTTCGCGATTTGATTTTGTGATAACCTTCAACATGGTGTCTGTTCCATCTTCGTTAATTACTGGGTGCCGAGTTACCGCCTCGATTCTACGCCACACAGTTTGGCCATCTTCATTTGAACAAGGAACCTCATAATATTCACTAAGCTCTGCATATGTGGTGTCCTTATCCGCCATATAGTCAATATTTTGTGACGATTTAATCCCAGAATCCGTGAACTCCCCGATTTTTAGCCTGAGAATTTCATTTTTGGAATTTTTCACTGAAATTTCCGCTGCATATACGAGTGAGTTAAGTGTGAGTTGCGTTGTAGGTTCTCCGACGCTTTGACCAGCAATCACGCCAACCATTTCACCTGGATGAACAATTGCCTGCTTATATTTTAAAAGTACGGTTTCCAACAAAAGAACCAATGCCTTGCGATGAAATCTCTTAACAACGATCAAATCACGAGGACTCAAATAATAATGATACATCGTTTCGAAAAGAGGCGTTGGTGCTACATATGACATATGCTTAAGACGATTCATATACTCTTCAATCAAATCAAAGGCTTCTAGTGGCGTAATATCCACAATAGATCCCGAATTCAAATTCAATTGCCCTTGAATATTCGCAATAATATACTGAAATGCCACGGGCATCTTGACTCCATTTTCACTCTTATTTCTAAACACAGACTCAATCAAATTCTTACGGGCATCAATCATTTTTTCAATATACATTTGACAACGTACTTTTGTTTCTGGCCTTTGGCGTTTTACCCTGGGCATTGTTCCCTTGTCATAGACGTCTAACAAATCATTATGTTGATCATTTACGCCAACAATATCATAGTGCAAATAAATATCCTCCGTAGACATACCAACCAAAGGAATTGATTGATTTTCCACTCTCGTCGAATCAAAACCATCATCGCCATATGCAAATTGTACAATCTTTCCTTTATTATTTCTCACAGTCATATCATACTCTACCTTCAAATCCTCTAGTCCCTTGATCAATCTACGCTGTATATATCCTGTCTGGCTGGTTTTACATGCTGTGTCAATCAAACCGATACGTCCACCCATCGCGTGAAAGAACAATTCTGGGGCAGTCAATCCAGAAATATAAGAATTCTCAATAAATCCACGCGCATTTGGTGAATCATCAAATTTAGTAAAATGAGGTAATGTGCGACTATCGAATCCATAAGGAATACGCTTTCCATCAATGTTTTGTTGTCCCAAACAAGAAATCATCTGTGAAATATTAATATGAGTACCCTTAGATCCAGAATTAACAATCATAACAAAACGATTGTCCTTGCTCAATGACTTTCTACCGATCTTACCTGACTGATTTGTAGCCTCATTAAGAACATTATTCACTTCGTTTTCAAATTGTGCCATATTTGTACTCGCCGTGTTATTTTCGAAAGTTCCCAAATGCACCTTCTCAATAATAGTTTGCACCTCTTGTTTCTGTGTGGCAATTACTTGCATAATACTATCTTGCGTTTTTCGATTCGCTACCAAATCACTAATTCCCACACTAAACGAACTCGACTTCATGTATTCTGTGACAACATTTTGTAGATCATCGATGAAATTCGACGCATGCATATTTCCAAAATCATTATGTATTCTATGAATAATGCCCTTACTACCACCGCCTAATACCGACTTCTCCATCTGTCCACGCACATACTTTCCACTACGAATCTCTAAAACATTATTTGAAATCTTTTTATCTTCTCCCTCTTCAAACAAATTCGTACTATATTTAAGGGTAATCGGTGCTAAAATTTGAGAAAGCACATCAAAACTTGTTATTTTCCCGCCATTCATTGCTTGCGCATCTTTAAGTGCTTGTACATCGACTTTATTATACATCATAAGTAAATTCATTGCGTCCCTCGGGCTAAAGGAAATATTAGGTCTCGTAAATCGGTAAGAACCAAGAAGGGAATCCTGATAAATACCGATAATCGGTGAGTTGGCCGAAGGACTAATCATTTGATAAGGAATCGCTGCGAGGTGCCTCAATTCCGTCTCCGCCAACACATTCTGTGGCATATGTAAATTCATTTCATCACCATCAAACGTCGCTGCATATATGCAGGCAAACCAAACATGTTCGAACCATGTAAGATTTTTCTACACACACACAGCACCCCCAAGGTTTCCCAAGGGGACGGACTGTACCTTAAGCAAACTCAGGATGGCTAATCCTTCATCGTTCACCAACACCTCAGCAGTCTCTGAGAGGGTATCATGGCCTACCAAACGGCTTTAGATACTCCACTGCGGATTGCCCATTTTGTCCGTGAGTGAGGACGCATCAATCACTTTTTTACCATTGGGTACGGCTACTAACCGTGTTCCTCCAAAATGTTTCCAAGTTGGAGTGGTAGTGATTGCTTTAGGGGATTCCCGTCAACAAGGTGTTTCGCAAATAAATCAATAAATGTTTTGGGTAATTCTATATTTTTGTTTTTATGGTATTCAATTAGACACTTTAAATGTTGTTCGACTTGAAGAGGCAAAATTTTGTTATTTTTTGCTAGATTTTCTTTTGCAGAAAGAGGCATTGTGTTTCTCCAATTAAACGCTAACGTTTGTTCATCTTTATCTTCCAGATTAAATCTCGATAATGGAATAACATGGTCTATGTGCCATATTTTTCCATGATTATTAAGATTATAGTTTTCATCATAACAGAAGATCCATTTCATATATTCATTAGAACTACATCCTAGATAAGATACGGTATGTTGCGTTTTTTTATTTAACGCATACCAAATTCTACCCCGAACTGCTCTTTTGAATTTATCCATTGGATCATCTTTCTCGCAAGTTTTACACTTCAAACGATTATGACGAAAATTAATTTCTGGTTTAATTGATGAACAATTGCTACACTTCTTGTTACCTTCACCAATTTCTTCCAATTTCTGTTCGCGTCTTTTTTCTGCTTTTTTCTGCTTAAAATCTGTCGCCTGTTGAATCGCTTTCGCACGATGTTCATCGTTCGATTCATACTTCTTTCGGCGTGCCTGATTATTGCAATCTTTACAGACGCATCTATTTTTAACGAAATTGGATTCTACTTTGGATTGGTTACAAGAAACACACGTTTTGTTGGTTTCATTGGACAATTGAATATCCTTATGCTTTTCTCTTGACCGCAAATTCCTGCACAATTTGCATATATTTCTAGCTTTAATAAATTTGTCTGCCTCTTTAGTTTCGCCACATTTCGAACAACATTTTGTCGCGTTTTCTGGTTTCGCGTCGTCTACCATTTAATTTGTAACTGTTTATTTCTTTAAGTTGTTTTCCCAAACATTTCTTGATTTATTTACTAGGGGGTTTCACGCTTTTAACGCCCCCTGTTGCGGACATTGATGAGCTTTTTAAAACTCCGCTGCATAAATGCAGCGAATTTTTTCATCCGCGTTGTATGGTTTAGTATCAGCAACATTCATACGAAATGTATCACCAACCTTCATTACCTTAACAATGTGACACATCATCGACATTCTGTGCAAAGACGGTTGTCTGTTGAACAACACCGCATCTCCGTCCATCATATGTCTGTGTACAATATCTCCGTCCTCCAATCGAATGGATCCACGGTCGACATATCTCAGCGAAATATTCTCGCCATTCTTCTTCTCCAAAATCTTCGCACCTGGGTAAGTATCAGGTCCATTTTGAATCAGTTTCAACAAGAAATCGCGATTACGTTCATTCACCACAACTGGTTTCGTAATATTCTTCGCAATTTTCAGTGGAACACCAAGCTGTCTACAAGACAAATTGGGATCACCAGTAATAACGGAACGTGCGCTAAAATCAACACGTTTACCCATCAAATTACCACGGATACGACCATTCTTGCTATTCAAACGTCCCATAATGCATTGCAAAGGTCTACCTGAACGCTGTGCCATTGGCACTGATCCCTTAACCTTATTGTTCACAATCATCGCAACAAAATACTGTAACACTGTAGTCATTCCCTCAATTACGTTTGGACTCGCATTATTCGCAATCTTTTCTGCCAAATCACGATTCGTCTTGATGATATTACTATAAATATGCGTCAAATCATCCTCACTTCGCTGTTGTGCGTCGTGCTTTACGGAGGGACGCATTGCGGGTGGAGGAACGGGAAGCACTTGGCAAACCATCCAATCGGGGCGTGACCAAGTTGGACTAAAACCCATGAAATGAATATCTTCATCCGACACTCTCTTGAATATCTTCAAAATAATCTCGGGAGTAAGTCTCATATTTACCTTTTTGCTCTCATTTTCATCCTCTGTTTCAATATTTTCCCAAATCGCATAAATAGAAGCCATTCCCTCCAACTTAATCTTATCTGGTTGCTTACAACCACATCCATCTTCATTGGATTCGCCACAACGCTTCTTAGTCTTAGAAATAGTCTCATTCACATAATTCCAACGATCACTTGACTGCATGGTTAGAATATGCTTATGATTGTTTTTATTAATGAGCAACTTACTACACTTAAAACAAACACATTTACAGATCTTCATGATTTCTTTGATATGTTGAATAAAGAACACAGGGCGTGCCATTTCAATATGTCCAAAATATCCTGGAGTATCAATATACGTAAAACCATCCGTGGGGCAAATAATACCAGGCTCCAAAACACCCATACGAGGATCAAACAACCACCCAATGACTGGCTTATTATTTATATATGTATCACGGGAAGTCACTTCAACTACCGAGTTTTTGCGAATTTCCTCGGGAGATAACATTCTAAATTGAACACCAATAATTTTGGAGGGAGCTTTATACTCGTTCATTTTGGATTTTTGGTGTGACATTCTAATCCTCTATATC